>JANOAP010000461.1:0-7399 GCA_031411175.1 Rhodoferax sp.
CACGGAAGACACCCCGGTCAGCGGCAACGTACTGACTAACGACACCGACCCGGACGGCAACCTGTTGACAGTGACCACCTTCACGGTGGCTGGCGTACCGGGCAGCTTCACGGCGGGGGGCCCGGCAGCGGTGATCCCCGGCGTGGGCACACTGAGCATTGGCACCAACGGGGCCTACACCTTCACACCGGCGCTGAACTACAACGGCCCGGTACCGGTGACCACGTACAGCATCAGCGACGGCCTGGGCGGCACGGACACGGCGACCCTCACATTTGCCAACGTCACGCCGGTGGATGATGCCTTTACCGATGCGGATGAATCGGTCAGCGGAGCAGAAGACACAGTTCAGACAGGAAGCGTGCTCACAGGCACGAGCAGCGTGGACGGCCCCGTGACGGTGACCACCTTCACGATCGCGGGCAACGCCACCGTCTTTACGGCGGGCCAGACCGCGACGATTGCAGGCGTGGGCACATTGCAAATCCTGGGCACTGGCAACTTTACCTTCACGCCAGTGGCCAACTACAACGGCACAGTGCCAGTGGCCACCTACACGATGACGGACGGCTCCAGCACGGACACCTCCACCCTCACGATCACGGTTCCACCCGTCGTTGATGGCTTCACCGATGCCAACGAAGTCGTTAGCGGAGCAGAAGACACCACCCAGACGGGAAGCGTACTCACGGGCACCACCAGTGTGGACGGCCCCGTGACGGTGACCACCTTCACGGTAGCGGGCAACGCCACCGTCTTCAACGCGGGCCAGACCGCGACGATTGCAGGCGTGGGCACACTCACGATCTTGGGCAACGGCAACTACACGTTTGTGCCAGTGGCCAACTACAACGGCACGGTGCCTGTAGCCACCTACACGATGACCGATGGCTCCAGCACAGACACCTCGACATTGGCTATCACGGTCACCCCGGTGGATGATGCATTCAGCGATGCCAACGAAGTCGTCAGTGTTGCAGAAGACACGCCGCTGAGCGGCAGCGTACTGACGGGCACTACCAGCGTGGACGGCCCGGTGACAGTCACCACCTTCGTCATCGCGGGCAACGCCACCGTCTTCAACGCGGGCCAGACGGCCACCATTGCAGGCGTGGGCACATTGACAATTCTTGCCAACGGCAACTACACCTTCACACCGGTGGCCAACTACAACGGGCCGGTGCCTGTGGCCACCTACACGATGACGGACGGCTCAGGCACTGGCGACACCTCGACCCTGGCTATTACGGTCACGCCGGTGCCAGACGCTCCTATCGTCACCAACCAGGCGCAAAACGTGTCCGAAGAAGGCCTGGCCAGCGGCCTGGCCGACGCCTCGGGTTCGCCAGATACAACTAATGCAACCACCTTTACAGGCACCATGGTGGCGACCGACCCGGATCTGACCGCAATTGCGTCCTGGAGCTTGACGTCTGCCCCTACTGGGATCACTGAAAACGGGGTTCCAGTAGTCTGGACTTTGAGCCCTGACACACGTACCTACACGGGTGTTGCAGGAGCCACTACCGTTGCGACTCTGGTCATCAGCAACACAGGTGCGTACACCTTTACATTGCTTGCACCGATTGACCATGCCGGTGTCAACGTGGAAGACGTTCGCGCACTTGTCTTTGGTGTCAGCGCCAGCGACGGTAGCTTGTCAGGCCCAGGCACTTTGACCATCAATGTGGAAGACGATGCACCCAACCCGATTGCCCCTATCGTCTCCAATCTGGCAACCATCGACACCAACCTGTCCATCACACTCGATATATCCGGCTCCATGTCCGCGCTGGATGGCGTTGGTGGTACGAGCCGTCTGGCCAGTGCCATCAGTTCCATCAAGACATTGCTGGATCGGTATGACGAGTTTGGCGGTATCAAGGTACGCCTGACCACTTTCTCCACGCACGCTGACCCGGTTGGGGCCGTCTGGACTGACATTGCAACGGCCAAAACCCAACTGGATGCCATTCTGGCGGCTGGTCCTGCAGGCGGAACCAATTACGATGCGGCCCTGTTCGACACGATGTCAGCCTTTGCCAATACTGGCAAGTTGACCAACGCCCAAAACATTGCTTACTTCTTCTCTGACGGTGCACCTACCTACGGATCCGGCGGTACCGGCACCCTGTCAGATGCTGCGACGCCGCTGGGTACGGGTTTCGATCAAAGCGATCCTGATGTGGGTATACAGGCAGCTGAAGAAACCACGTGGACCAACTTCCTGAACTCGAATCAGGTCAAGGCGTTTGCCATCGGTATTGGTTCAGGCATCACTGATGTCACCTATCTCAACCCGATTGCCTTTGATGGTCAGAGCAGCACCAACCTCAACGGCGTGATCGTCAACAGCTTGGCTGCGCTAGACAATGTTCTGGCAAGCACGGTTCAAAACCCGGTGGGCGGACAGCTCATTGCGGGCGGCATTGTGGCCAACCTCGGCGCTGATGGCGGCTTCGTGAAATCCATCACTGTCGGCGGAAGCACATACACGTACAACCCGGCAAGCGGTGGGTCTATCACCGTGACGGGCACCAACAACGGTGTCTTCGACAGTGCAACCAACTCCGAGACAGTCACCACCGCAGCGGGTGGTAAATTCACGATTGACATGGACGATGGCACCTACAAGTATGTAGCGCCTCCTACGGTTTCTGGCCTGATTGTGGAGACACTCAACTTCACCATGACTGATCGGGACGGCGACACGCAATCCAGTACCATCACCGTCAATGTGGAGCAGACTGCGGTTACGGTAGGCACGGCAGGCGCTGATACATTGAACGGGTCAACCGTGGTCACGCCTGATTTGATCATGGGCAATGCCGGTAACGACATTCTCAATGGCGGAACCGGCAAAGACCAGGTCTTTGGCAATGCGGGTGATGACAACATCTCGGGCGGTGCAGGTGACGACAAGCTGAGTGGCGGTGATGGCAATGATCAGCTCTTTGGCAATGCGGGCTCCGACATTATTCGTGGGGGTGCAGGAAATGACACGATGACCGGCGGTGATGCTGGTATTGCGGACAATACGTCTTCCGACACTTTTGTCTGGTCCTTCGGCGATGAGGGCACCATTGCCGTTCCAGCAGTGGACACCATCAATCTGTTCAACACCTCAACTGCATTGGCAGGCGGTGTCGGCGATATTCTGAACCTCAAGGACTTGCTGGTTGGTGAGGCCAATAACGGAGCCAGTCTGGACAACTACCTGCACTTCAACTTTGCAGGTGGCAACACGACCATGTATGTGAGCGCAACCGGCGCATTTGGCGACAACAACCTGGTTGCAGCCAACCCGGCTGCCGTGACCAACAACGACGTACAGCAAGTGGTGTTCACAGGAGTCAACCTGACGACCGGGTTTACGTCTGACCTGCAGGTCATCAACGACTTGATCAGCAAAGGCAAACTGATCACCGACTGACCCCGTTGAGTTTGTCAGGCGACCTTGCTGCGCGAGGTTGCCAATGGCCCCGTTGCACCATTCACACCGAGTGAGTGCAACGTGGCCCATTCGGCTTCGGTATGCACCTGCTCGGCCATGATCATCAGCCCGGCCGCGCTGGCAACGCCCACAATGGCTTTGACCAGTTGCTGGTTGGCGGGCTGCTGGTCCAGGTCGCGAATAAAGCTACCGTCAATCTTGATGTAATCCAGGTGCAACTCATACAGCACGGGGAAGCGGCCCAACTGGCGGCCAAAGTGCTCTATGCCAAGCTTTGCTCCAAACTGGCGCGCGATTTTTGAGAACGGCGCCAGCCGCTCATAGTCGCCATCCAGCCCGGCTTCGTTCACCTCGAACCACAAGCGGTCACAAACACTGCGGTAAGGGTGCAGCAAGGAGCCCAGTGCGTCAAGAAACACCTTGTCGTTAATCGACGTCGAGGAGATGTTGACGGCAATGGCAATGGCTCCCGCTTTCACGCGTTTGCAGGCCAGCTCAATGGCCATCAGGTCGAGTTGGCCCAGATAGCCAAACCGTGCTGCCGGAGGCATGAACTGGCCTGCGGTCACCAAAGTGCCATCATCCCGTTTGAGCCGCAGCAGAGCCTCTTCATGGATGAGTCCACCGTTCAGATTGAGCGCCGGGAAACTCGCAATCTCGAAGCTGCGTGACTGGATGGCCTTGTCCAGGACGTTGCGCCATTCGGCAAGGCTCACACTCAGATCGTTGTCCATTTCACCGATGGCATAGCGATTGGTGCCCAGGTTGACCGCAGACCCCAGCACCTGGTCAGCCGCAGCCAGCAATGCGCCTTCTTTCATGCCGCGCCGGTAGAAAGCAGCACCACTGTGCGCGATGTTGTGTCCTTCGGCGAACCGTTCATTGGCCGCGCGCGTCAGGCTCAGGTGTGCCGTAATCGCCCATGATTCACACTGCTGGGGCGTTGCGCCCTGCGCCAGAACCGCAAAGTCAGTGCCGTTGAGCCGGGCCAGAAGCCAGTCCGGCGAGTCGGGCATGTCGGCCTTCAGCGTGCTGGCAATCTGGCGGATCAAAGCGTCTGCCTGAGCCCGCCCCAGATCCCGATTCACGCCCACCAGATCATGTAGGCGTATGAGCTGCAAAGCGCCTTGGGAGGCCGCCTTTTCGTCCGTCAGCGCCTGGCGCAGGCGGCCCATGAAGAAGTCCCGGTTGGCCAACCCGGTCATCGGATCGCGGTTGGCAGATTCACGCAACTCGTCAATGCGAGCGGTCTGCTCCGCAAACATGGATTTCACTTTGTCGACCATCAGGTTCATGGTGCGCACCACGCGCTTGAGCTCGAAAATATTGGGTTCGGAGATGGTGATGAACTGCCGCTCGCCGATGGCTACGGCCTGGCGCATCAATTCATCCAGTGGCCGACGGACCCAGCGTATCAGGGCGGTCACGGCCAGGGCCGTCAAAGCCCCTACCAGCCCCATGACCAGCAGAAAGTCCAATGCGCCTTTCCACAATGATTCATAGGCGAAGCGTTCGTGCGCCACGACGACAACGCGACCCGCCTGGTTCCAGCCATTTGAAACCATGCCAATGCCCGGCTTGACAGTGAGCGACATGAATTGCGCGAACCAGTGTGGCACGGTTTCGGACTGGGTGTCATTAATGCGTTCGACCACCACCTTGCCGCGCACGTCTTCAAACCGGATCTGACGGAAATGCCCGGAATCAAAAAGTGCGGTGACCAGCAATTCGGCCGTGGCCGCATCCGGTGTCTGCTGCGACATCGACAAGGCCAGCGATGCCGCATTGTCTGCACTTTGCGCCAGAAGTTGCTGCTCAAGGTACTGGCGTGCCGTGGACAGGTTGACCGCAAAGCCACCTACCAGAGCCAGCGCCGTCGAAAAAAGAACCACCAGCCAGAGCTGTCTTAACAGGGACATACAAGGATCTCCTCAATTCCTAAAAGTCAAAGCCTTCGGCCTTCATGCGGGCGACGAGGTCAGTCCAGCGCGAGAGCTTCTCCACGGATGATTTTGGCTGCGCACCGCCGGCCACCCAGATGCCATCGCTGTTGAAGCTGAACACGGGCAATAGGTCGGGCCGTCGCGATGCGGGTCGGATATCGGTGATGAGATTGTCAAGCACCAGAGGTTCCGCATCGGGTTGGGCGTAGTAAGCCAGCACCATATGGGCCTGGGTGATGGTAGAAGTGGCCCCGCCGATTTTGGCTTTCACATAAGTGAGCCGCAGGCGGGCTGGCTCGATGCCCATCATTTGCAGCGTGAAGTATTTGGCGATTACAAAGTCTTCGCAGTCCCCAGCACCCTGCCCGAGGGTCTCAAGCGGTGTGGCCCAGTAGTCGGGTGAGTTCCAGATCTCGGGGTCCGGTCCGAACCGAATTTGCCGGTTGAAAAACTCGTTCACCCGCTTCAGGCGGTCTGCGTCCGGTGCGTTGCTGTCGGTTGCGATCAACTGGCGCCATGCCTGGAATTTGGCAGATGATTCAGGCCCCCATCGCTGGAGCAGCGTTTTGGCTAGTCGGTCGAAATCAGGTGCGCCATAGGCCACAGAAAAGACCAGCAGGCCGACCACCACAGCGCCAACCCATGCCAGGGTCAGCCTTGCCGCAGGCCATTTGAACGGGTAGCGGGCGACAGCTGGAATCTTCAAACAGGAGGCCTTGGTCTGATCAAAATGCCGGTTTTGGGAAACGTAAATTTCCCTAAAGACGTGAATAACCGCCGGTAAGCGTCCCGTTTTTCAAGCGGTTTTTTAGGTTTTAGCCCCTAAAATCCTCCGGACAGTCAATAGGGGTCTGGCCCTGCGAAAAACGGTTTTAAACGTTGGCAGCATATAACACTACAACTAGCTCATGATGATATTTTTATCCACGCGCCTGAATTTTCGTCTTTGCTATGTCGTTGGACTGATTCTGGGGACTTCGCCTGTGTTTGCGCAGAATGCCGTCGCCTTGAGGGACTCTGTTGAGCGTGCTGTCGTGCAGAATCCAGAAGTCAAGCTGCGTTACCGCAATCTGGAGGCCGCCAATCAGGAGCAAAAAGTTGCCAAGGGTGGGTGGCTGCCCAAGATTGACATTGAAGCGACGACCGGGCAGCGCAGGCTGAACTCACCTTCGCTCCCCGAAGGAAGTTGGTTCAGCCATTCCACCGCGACCATCCTGTTGCGCCAGACCCTGTTTGATGGGTACGCCACGGCTTCAGACGTTCGTCGCCTGGGCCATAGTTTGCAAGCCGCGTATTACGAGCTGCTGAACGCCAGTGACCAGACGGCCCAGGAAGCCGCTCGCGCGCATATCGATGTATTGCGTTACAGGCAGTTGCTGGTGCTTGCGCGCGACAATTTTGTGACCCACACCGATATTCACAACCGCCTGACCCAGCGGGTGCAGGCTGGCGTGGGGCGTCGTGTTGACCTTGAGCAGTCTGCAGGGCGACTGGCACTGGCCGAGTCCAACTGGTTGACTGAAGCCAGCAACCTTCATGACGTGACTGCACGCTACCAACGCATTATTGGCGTAGTTCCGGGCAGTGATCTGGCCAAACCGCCCGTTCTCGACCAGTTTTTGCCAGCCCGTGAAGGCCTGATGCGCGACGCGATCCGCAGCAATCCCGGGTTTTTGAGTGCTGTTTCGACATTGCGCGCGAACCGGGCGGACGCCGAGCTTCGCAAGGCCAGCAAGTGGCCCACACTTGAGCTGCGCGCCAGTCAGGGGTTTGAGCGTAATCAGAACGGTATCGCGGGCGATTACCGCGACACCGGCGTTCATGTGGTGCTCAACTACAACCTTTACCGCGGCGGGTCCGACACCGCCCGCATTCGCCAGTACGCTGAAAAGCTGAATGCTGCTTTTGATTTGCGCGACAAGACCTGTCGTGATCTCCGTCAGACCGCCCAGATTGCGGTCAATGATGTGGACAAGCTGGGTGCCCAGATTGGCTACCTTGC
>JANOAP010000462.1:0-2354 GCA_031411175.1 Rhodoferax sp.
GTGGGCTACGCCCAGCGTGTTGTCCAGCAGCATGAAGTCAACCGCGTCATGCGCCTCCTGCAGGCTCATGGCCACCACCACGCCCTTGCCGGCGGCCAGACCATCAGCCTTGACCACAATCGGCGCACCGATCTTGTCTACGTAGGCATGGGCCGCCAGCGCATCGGTAAAGGTATCAAACACCGCTGTGGGAATGCCGTGGCGCCTCATGAACGCTTTGGAAAACGCCTTGGAGCTTTCCAACTGCGCAGCCGCCTTGGTAGGCCCAAACACGCGCAGGCCGTGTTTGCGAAACTCATCCACCACGCCAGCGGCCAGCGGGCCTTCGGGCCCCACCACAGTGACCGCTATCTTTTCCGTAGCTGCCCAAGCCCGCAGCGCCTGCATATCCGTGATATTGACGTTCTCAAGCAGAGGGTCGCGCGCGGTGCCGCCGTTGCCCGGCGCCACGAACACCTTGTGCACCTTGGGCGACTGCGCCAGTTTCCATGCCAGCGCATGCTCGCGGCCACCGCCACCAATCACAAGTACCTTCATTCGAATGCTTTCATAGGCTGGCGCTGTCAATCTGGGCGTTGTGAAACACGTCCTGCACGTCGTCCAAGTCTTCAAGAATGTCCAGCAACCTTTGCATGCGCACGGCGTCATCACCCGATAGTTCGACGGTGTTTTCAGCGCGCATGGTCACTTCTGCCAGTTCAGGTTTAAAGCCCGCTTTTTCAAGGGTGTTCTTCACCGCTTCGAAGTCGGGGTAGGCCGTCAGCACCTCAATGGCACCGTCGTCTCCGGTCAACACGTCTTCGGCACCGGCCTCCAGCGCGGCTTCCATCAGCTTGTCTTCATCGGTGCCCGGCGCAAAGATCAGCTGGCCGCAATGCTTGAACTGAAACGCAACCGACCCCGCCGTGCCCATGTTGCCACCGTGCTTGCTGAACGCATGGCGCACATCGGCCACGGTACGCACCTTGTTGTCGGTCATGGTGTCCACCAGGATCGCCGCGCCGCCAATGCCGTAGCCTTCGTAGCGGATTTCCTCGTAGCTGATGCCCTCGGCATTGCCGGTGGCTTTGTCGATGTTGTACTTGACCCGGTCGGCGGGCATGTTGGCCGCTTTGGCCTTGTCCACGGCCAGGCGCAAACGGGGGTTGGCGCTCAGGTCACCCCCGCCCGCGCGGGCAGCCACGGTGATTTCACGGATGATGCGAGTCCAGATCTTGCCCCGCTTTTCATCCTGGCGGCCTTTTCTGTGCTGAATATTGGCCCATTTACTGTGTCCTGCCACGGAGAATCCTTCGAAAATTCGTTACGCTAGGGCTTGCGCTAATGCACTCATTGTACTTTTTGGGATTCACATGGCCGCTGCTGCTGGTACCACTTCTGACACTGCTTCCAACTCTGCTTATGACAAAGGCATCCTGATTGCAAAGCATGGAGACATCCAGTGCCTGCTGCTGCCAGACAAAGCCAACCGCCATGGGCTGATCACCGGGGCCACCGGCACCGGCAAGACCATCACGTTGCAAACCCTGGCGGAGGGCCTCTCCAGACTGGGCGTGCCCGTGTTCATGGCCGACGTCAAGGGTGACCTGACCGGCATCTCGCAGGCCGGAACTGTGGGGCCAAAACTGGCTGCAGTGCTTAAAGAACGGGCTCTGGACGCTCCAGAATCCATAGCAATCCCCACCACGCTGTGGGATGTGTTTGGCGAGCAGGGTCACCCGGTACGGGCCACGGTGAGCGACCTGGGCCCCCTGCTTCTGGGCCGCATGCTCAACCTGAATGAAACCCAGGCCGGGGTGCTGAACCTGGTCTTCAAGATTGCCGACGACAACGGCCTGCTGCTACTGGACCTGAAAGACCTGCGTGCCATGTTGCAGTACGTGGGCGACAACGCCAAAGACTTCACCACCGAGTACGGCAATGTGAGCGCCGCCAGTGTGGGTGCCATCCAGCGTGGTTTGCTGCAAATCGAGACCCAGGGTGGCGAGAAGTTCTTTGGCGAGCCCATGCTGAACATCAGCGACTTCATGCAAACCATTGACGGCAAGGGTGTGGCCAACATCCTGGCCGCCGACAAGCTGATGAATTCGCCGCGCCTGTACGCCACCTTCCTGCTGTGGATGCTGTCCGAGCTGTACGAGCAATTGCCCGAAGTGGGCGACCTTGAAAAACCGAAGCTGGTGTTCTTCTTTGACGAAGCCCACCTGCTGTTTGACGAGGCACCCAAGATTCTGGTGGACCGCATCGAGCTGGTGGTGCGCCTGATCCGCTCCAAGGGCGTGGGCGTCTACTTCGTCACACAAAACCCGCTGGACATCCCCGATTCCGTGCTGGCCCAGCTAGGCAACCGCGTG
>JANOAP010000463.1:0-3160 GCA_031411175.1 Rhodoferax sp.
CCGCCGGGGGGCACGCCGGTGAAGGTCATGGTCTGGCCCTCGGCGTTGTCGGCGCTCATCTTCAGCAGGCCGTCCACCACGCCAAACCAGTAGGTCACGGGGCGACCGGTGCGGCACACATATTCGCCGGGGCTGGCGTCGGCAATGTGCAGGTCGTCCACCGCGCGCTCCCGCTCTTTGGGCGCAAGCAGTTTGAGCCAGGGAATGGTGTCGAGCTCGGCGGCGGTCAGGGCGCGCCGCCGCTGGTGCAATGACGGGTCAGAACTCATGAATTGATCTCAATCAAGCCGCGCTGTAAGCCGAAGATAAGTGAAGGGAAAACACCTACCAAGAAAAGACTGAATTGTCGTCCAAACGACAACATAACGTCAAATGCATGCCTAAGATTCACCCCATTCCAGCGACCTTCAGGCACCAGGATGCAGACCACTTTTCCAGAGCTTTTATTGACCCACGCGGCCCAGCGACCGCTGGCAGCCGCCATGCGCGAGAAAGAATACGGCATCTGGCAGGCCCTGTCCTGGGCTGATCTGGCGGCGCTGGTCGGGCAACTGGCATGTGGCTTGCATCAGGCCGGTCTGCGCCGGGGCGAACACATGGTGGTGATCGGGGCCAACCGGCCCCGCCTGTATGCCACCATGCTTGCTGTGCAAACCATCGGCGCAGTGCCGATTCCGCTGTACCAGGATGCTGCGGCACTGGAATGCATTTTCCCCATCAACAACGCCGACGTGCGCTTTGTGTTTGCCGAAGACCAGGAGCAGGTTGACAAGCTGTTGGAAATTCGTGACCGGTGTCCGCAGCTCTCGAACATTTATTTTGATGACTCACGTGGCCTGCGCAAATACGACGAGCCGGGGCTGGCGTCTCTGGATGACCTGTTGGGTGCGGGCAAGGCCTATGGGGAGCAACACCCTGACTTCTTCAAGACCGAGGTGGCGAAAATCACGCCTGCCGATGTGGCGGCCATGTTCTTCACCTCCGGCACCACGGGCAACCCCAAGGGCGTGGTGCACACCCACAACTCGCTGCTGAACCGGGCCAAAGCCGGTGCTGATTTTGACAAGCTGACCTCGGCAGAAGAAGTGCTGGCCTACATGCCGCCAGCGTGGATTGGACAAAACATCTTCAGTTACGCCCAATGGCTGGCCTGCGGCTATGTGGTGAATTGCCCCGAATCAGCGGCCACCGTCACGATCGACCTCAAGGAGGTCGGCCCTACCTACTACTTTGCACCGCCCCGGGTCTATGAAGGTCTGCTCACCAGCGTGATGATCCGCATGGAAGACGCCGGTGCGTTGAAGCGCAAGATGTTTCACTACTTCATGAGCGTGGCACAGCGCGTAGGCCCCGCCAAAATGGACGGCAAGCAAGCGCCATCTTCGATTGGGCTCTTCGATGGCTTTTTGTATGCGCTGGGTAACCTGTGCGTCTATGGCCCGCTTCGCAACAACCTGGGTATGAGCCGCGTGCGCGTGGCCTACACGGCGGGTGAGGCGATTGGCCCGGACCTGTTCACCTTCTACCGCTCCATCGGCATCAACCTCAAGCAGCTTTACGGCTCCACCGAGACCGCCGTGTTCGTGTGCCTTCAGCCTGACCACGAAGCCCGCGCCGATACGGTGGGCGTGCCCTGTGCGGGCGTCGAAATCAAGGTGGCCGACAACGGTGAAATCCTGGTGAAGTCGCCAGGGTTGCTGAAGGAATATTTCAAGAACCCCGAGGCCACGGCTGAGGTACTGACCGCCGACGGTTGGTACCACACCAGCGACGCCGGTTTTCTGGATGCGCATGGCCACCTCAAGATCATTGACCGGGTCAAAGATGTAGGCCGCATCAAGGGTGGTGCCAATGACGGTGCCATGTTTGCCCCCAAGTACGTCGAAAACAAGCTCAAGTTTTTCCCCCACATCAAGGAAGTGGTGGCCTATGGCGACGGCCGTGAAAAAGTCTGCGTGATGATCAATATCGACTTTGACGCGGTGGGCAACTGGGCCGAGCGCCGAAATCTGCCATACGCCGGCTACACCGACCTGGCGCAAAAGCCCGAGGTGTACCAGCTCATCAAGGAGTGTGTGGAGAAAGTCAACGCCGACCTGAGCGCGGACACCTTGCTGGCGGGCTCGCAGGTCAGCCGTTTTCTGGTGCTGCACAAAGAGCTTGATGCCGATGATGGCGAGCTTACCCGGACCAACAAGGTGCGCCGGGGTTATATCGCCGAGAAATACGACGTGCTGATTGATGCGCTTTACGGTGGCAAGACATCGCAGTTCATTGAAACCCAGGTCAAGTTTGAGGATGGCCGCACCGGCAGTGTCAGCGCCACACTCCGGATTGAAGACGCCAAGACGTTTGTGCCCGTGAAGGCAGCAGCATGACCAAAAAAACCGGCGATGTCATCCTCGATGTGAACAACATCTCTTTGGCGTTTGGTGGCGTCAAGGCGCTGCAAGACATTTCATTCAACGTCAAAGAGCACGAAATACGCGCCATCATCGGCCCCAACGGCGCGGGCAAAAGCTCGATGCTGAACTGCATCAACGGTGTGTACCAGCCGCAGCAAGGCTCAATCACCTTTCGCGGTCAAACCTTCAAGCACATGAACAGCCACCAAGTCGCGGTGATGGGCATCGGTCGCACCTTCCAGAATCTGGCGTTGTTCAAGGGCATGAGCGTGATCGACAACATCATGACGGGGCGCAACCTCAAGATCAAAAGCAACCTGCTGCTGCAAGCGCTGCGCATTGGCCCGGCCCAGCGCGAAGAAGAAATGCACCGCGAGGCGGTCGAGCTCATCATCGATTTTCTTGAAATTCAGGCCTATCGCAAAACGCCCGTGGGACAGCTGCCCTACGGCCTGCAAAAGCGTGTCGACCTGGGACGTGCGCTGGCGATGGAGCCACAGGTATTGCTGCTTGACGAACCGATGGCCGGCATGAACGTTGAGGAAAAGCAGGACATGTGCCGCTTTGTCCTGGACGTGAATGATGAGTTTGGCACAACGGTGGTGCTGATTGAGCACGACATGGGCGTGGTGATGGACATCTCCGACCGCGTCGTCGTGCTCGACTACGGCCGCAAGATCGGCGACGGCACGCCCGACGAGGTGCGCAACAACGAAGACGTGATCCGCGCCTATCTCGGGACCGAGCGCTGATGG
>JANOAP010000464.1:0-18924 GCA_031411175.1 Rhodoferax sp.
AAATGATCAACGTGGGTGAAGAAACCGGCGAGCTGGACTCCCTGCTGTTCGAAATTGCGGAAATGTACGAACGCGACACTGACTACAGCATCAAGGGCTTGTCGGCCGCCATTGAACCCATTCTGCTGGCGGCCATTGCGGTGCTGGTACTGCTGTTGGCGCTGGGTGTGTTTCTTCCCTTGTGGAATATGGGCCAGGCTGCCATGGGGCGGGGCGGAGGTTGATGAATGGCCACGGCTGAAGGGGTCAAAGCGCCAATCCGTCACGCGCCAGCACCCCTGTGGAGTCGCCGGGTGATGGAGTGGTGTTTTTTAGGGCTCGTCATCGTGGCTCTGATCATGGTGTTTGGTCATCATGTGCGGCAGTTGCAGGGCCGTGGAGAGCTCGCTGCCTTCAAGACCACCCTGGGGGCTTTGCGGGCGGCACTGGTGACGGACTATTTGCAGCACAGTGCCTCCAATTCAGCGCGACCTGTCGCGTTGTTGCAACGTAATCCATTTGAGTTGCTTCAGCGCCAACCGGTCAACTTTGCGGGGGAAGTTCGCCAGGAACCAAGCGCCGAACTGGTACCTGGCTCCTGGGTTTTTGACCCGGTGTGCGTCTGTGTCGGCTACCTGCCGATTTATCCGCAATGGTTTGACAGTGCCAGTGGCGAACCCCTACTCTGGTTCCGAATCAGCGCTGGGCTACCGCCTTTTCAGCTATCGGCCAAGGAGGCTTACCTGTGGTTTGACGAGGCCATCCAATGACCTTAGGGGGCGTCAAGGTATCAAGTAAAGGAGGTGGATTTGTGAGTTATTGCACGGACTTAGCAGCAAAACCTGATGTGCAGCACTGCGATATTGCCCTAGAATTACATCGGCGGCAGCAAGCATGCTGGTTACAGTTGGGTAATCTTTCAGACACTGGTTTTCAATCCACATACAGGTGCGCACTATGACGAAACAACAACGCGGTTTTACTTTAATTGAATTGGTGATGGTGATTGTGATCCTTGGCGTTCTCGCCGCAGTGGCGCTGCCCAAGTTCGTCGATCTGAAAACGGACGCCGTAAAAGCTGCAACCCAGGGCTTTGCGGGTGCTTTGTCGTCAGCGTCCGCCATTAACTATGCAGCCCGGACGGTAAAAGGCGCCACCACTGCGACGTTCGCGGTGACGGATTGCACCAATGTCTCGACCGGTCTGCAGACGCCACTACCCGCATCGGTCACGATCACGTCTGCAGCCGTCGCCGTCAACGCCACCGTGAACTGCACGCTGACCAACACCGATTCGAGCCCGAGCTCCACAGCCACCTTCTCCGCCATCGGGATTCTCTGACATCGGCCCGGATTTACTTCATCCATCAAAGCGCGAAGGCTTCGCCAGAAGCCTTCGCGCTTTTTTTTGGGCGCGGATAAAGCCCAACGAATCCAAAAAGCGATCTGCAGAATGTTGACGCTTCATCGCCAGAATGCTGACTCGAGCCCGCAGTCAACTGCAGGCGCGATGGGTCAGCGTGGCTTCACCTTGATCGAAATGATCATGGTCATTGTGATCGTGGGTGCTTTGGCCGTTTTTGCCTTGCCGCGTCTGCTTGATCTCACGGCCTGGCGTTTGCGTGCTTTTTCCGATGAGATGCAAAGCACCACAGCCGCCATGCTGCGGCTTTCTCTGGCCCAGCGCAAGCCGGTGATTGCAACGTTTTCGACCACTGGGGTGGCCTACGCTTATGTGGCCGGTGGCTCGTTAGGGGGCGTCAACTGTCCTGCGGCTGTGGCGGCCTGTCTGACGGGCACATCGGCCGGAACGGCCACTTTCAATTCGCTCAATGCAGGCAATACGGTTACATCACCGACGGTTCTGACCATTGACGTGACGGATGGCACTACGACCCAGTACAGCTTCCGGCTGGAGACGGACACTGGCTTGATGAGGCGACTGCCATGACTAGCGCCAGATGCGTGCTACCGCCTGCCCAGCGTGGCTTCACGCTGATCGAGCTCATCATCTTCATTGTGATTGTGACGGTGGCACTGGCTGGTGTGCTGTCGGTGTTGACCCAGTCGACTTCACGCAGCGCCGACCCGCAATTGCGCCGTCAGGCGCTGGCCATCGCTGAATCCCTGCTCGAAGAGGTGCAGTTGATGCCCTTCACCTACTGCGATCCTGACGATGCCACGGTTGATTCCGCCACCAGCGCCACCGTGGGCGCAGGGGCGTGTACCGCCGTAGTGGAAGCCATTGGCCCGGAGGCGGGTGAGGGGCGCACCGGTGCCACGCTGTTTGACAATGTCAATGACTACAACGGCTTTGCCATGGCATCAGGCATCACCGACATCACCGGCGCTGCGGTTCCAGGCCTTGGCGCATATTCTGCGAGCATTGCGGTCCAGGCGTCAGCCCTGCACACCATATCGGCGGCGGGCGATGCATTGCGCATTACCGTCACGGTGAATGGCCCCGGTGCGACCGTGGTCAAACTTGAGGGCTGGCGAACTCGCCATGCACCCAATGCAGCGTATTAATAGCCACGCCCAGGCCCATCGGGGTTTTACCCTGATCGAAACCATCATGGTCATCGTGATCATGGGCATTCTGGTAGCCATCGTCAGCGTTTTCATCGTCCCGCCCGTGCAGGGCTACCTTGCGACGGTGGCGCGTGTGGAGTTGGTCAACGCGACTGACAACGCACTTCGCCGGATTGCCCGCGACTTGCACATTGCGTTGCCAAACAGCGTGCGTGTCGCCGCCAGCGGGTTGACGCTTGAGTTGGTCCCCACCACGGCGGGCGGCAGGTACTTTCAGGACAACGCAACGGTCAGTGCGCAGCGCTTGGACTTTGGTTCGGCGGATTCTGACGGCTTCAACCTGATGGGCCCCGGTGTCAGTCTGCGCAACGGTCAAGATCTGGTGTTCTACAACCTGGGCGAAGGTATCACGGAGTCAGATGCCTATGCGCCAACCAACACGTTCACGTCCAATCGCCGTCCCTACGCTGGCGCAACGAGCGCTTTGGTGACCAGCATCGCAACCAGTGCCTGGGCGGCGCTACCTGTGGCCGCCCGCGCGCCGCCGTACCGGTTTCAGGCGGTTGACCCGCCGGTGACTTATCACTGTGACTTGGCTGCCAAAACGTTAACGCGCGTGTCCGGCTACGGATTCAACGCGGCACTGGTGAGTCCGCCGTCTGCGGGCAACAGCGCCGTGCTTGCCACGGGGGTGACGGCCTGCAGTTTCAGCTACGAGGCCAATGCGGTGGCCTCCCGTGCCGGGTTGGTCAGCATGGCCCTGACACTGTCTGCTGAGGTCGTCGCCAGCGGTGCCGAGAGCGTGTCGTTGCATCATTCCGTTCACGTGGATAACCTTCCATGAGCGCCGCGCTGGGCCGTCCCCAAGCAAGCTCGCACCGCAGTGCGCAGAACGAAGGTACTCCAGTGACTCCGACGAAGTACCCCATTGACCGGCACGGCTTTGCGATGGTGTCAGCGCTGTTCATCCTGGTGGTGCTGGCCGTGCTGGGCGCCGCTGTGGCCAGCATCAGTACCCGGCAGCAGGTGGGGTCGGCGATTGAGCTCAACGCGTCACGGGCCTATCAGGCCGCCCGGGCCGGGCTGGAGTGGGGCGCATTTTCTGTTTTGTTGCCTGCGCCGCCCGCAGCGCCTGGGGTCGATACCCCCCCCGTATGCTTTGGTGCGACCAACATTAGCTTGTCGGGGGAATTGGCCGGGTTCGTGGTCAGTGTGCAATGCACACTGACCGGGCCTGTTGCCGATGGGAGTACCTCCAGAACCTTTTACCAGTTGCAGGCGACCGCCTGCAATGCGCCCACTGCGGGTGCCTGCCCAACGGGGTTGGCTACGCCGCAAGCTACCTATGTCGAGCGTCGTTTAACCTGGACGATTGCCCGCTGACCGCCGGAGATAACCATGAACTTCCTGCTCCCTTTGATCCTCTCACTGGCTGCCGTGGGCGCCTCCCAGGCCGCCGTGATTGAGTTCAACAGTACCGGCGGTACCACAGCCACAAACGGTATTCATGTCTACATTGAAGATACGACCAAGATACAGGTCCGGCGGCTCAATAACACGGGGCAAGTCTATTCCCCTACCGCCATTCCGCCCAGCGCGAACCTTGACAACGGTGTTTTCATTCGTGCGAATGGTCTGGTCTACGGCCCTAGCCACACCGTGACAACATTCAACCCCACTGGTGGTGCTTATATCGCGCCTTCCATCACCGCGCCATCGCCTCCCAACCCTTCCTCATCCGGCGTGCAGCAAACCGCCACGGCCAACTTTGGCATCCCGTCCGGCCCGCAGATTGCCATAGTTTGGAAATCCACGACCCCGCTGGATTTCCTGACCGCTGAGGTGACGCTGACGATCCCGGCAGGCTACGCCGTGAGTGCTGCGAATCCGGTTCGCTACTACCATGCCTTCGATACCTACCTGGGAGGCAGTGACAACGGCTGTGGCGTCAGCTTTGTCGACGCCAGTGGCAAGCGCGTGGTGGGCACCTACCCACCGACATCCGGAACGACTTGCCCGTCCAGCACGTCGATTCCAGCGGGTGTGTCTGTGGTGGAGTCATTTAGGGAGCGTAGCGGCCAGGCATTCAACGCATACTGCGCGGCGGGATGGGCTTCCTTTTTCACCAATGGGGCACCCAATTGCTCGGTGCTTCAGGCGGCCGTGATGAGCAATACCGTAACCACCGCGTACCAGGATACCGGCATCGGCATCGAGTTCGACTTCACGGCTCCCGGAAGCTACACTTTCAGCTACGATTTTGTGGTGGGCTCGCCTAACGTACCACCCTATGACCACCTAGAGATCCGGCATGATGGCAGCACAACACTGTGCCCCGACAACATCATTGTGCTGGCCTGCACGTCTTCAACCGTGCCTTGCCCAGTGGCCAACCAAGTCACCAGCGGCACACTGACCGGGGCAGTCACGACAACGCCTGCTGTGCCTGCGGTCACCAAGACGCCGGCTACCTTCTCAGTGGGCGGAAGTGGCCCGACCGCGACGGTGGCCTTGCAGGGATCGACTGCGGGTGTGTACACCTTGGGAAGCAGCGGCCTTAGCGCGATTCCCTTGAACGGGACCAAGTGCTGGAACACGGTGACGCTCAGCCAGAGCTGCCTTTTCACGGTCACGGCCACGCCCTGCGTAAGCAACTACGAGTGCATGGAAACCAGCCAGGCGGCCTACAACAACCTGACCGTGAGCCCGGCATCCCGCAATCCGCTGTACACCAAGCTGGCCGGTACCAACTTCAAGTTTGATGTGGTTGCCTTGCAAGCTGGTGGCGTGCAGTCGACAAGCTATGTCGCCGCGTCTGGCGTCACGGTTGAACTGTTTGACGACACCGCACCCGCAGCCACCTGCAGTGCCTATGCAAGTCCCGTCGCAAGCCAGCCCATTACTTTTGCTGCGGCTGACCAGGGGCGCAAAACACTGGCCAACAACTTCAACCTGCCCCGGGCCTACAGCAAGCTGCGCTGCCGTGTGACCGACACGAATTTGACGCCGACGGTGTATGGCTGCTCATCCGACAATTTTTCGGTGCGTCCCACCGGCCTGGTTGTCAGCGCAAGCGCCAATGCGGACAGCACGGGCACCAGCGCGACGACGGCCGCACCCATCAAGACGGGTGCCAGCTTCACGATGACTGCGGCGGCGGTCAACAGCAGCGCGGCAGCGGTCCTGGGCTACAACACGGCCCCCAAGCTCAGCACGACGGCAGGTATGTTGATCGCGCACACGGGTTCGGTGCAGGTGGGCACGGCGACGGGCACGTTTGGCAATGCGGTGGTGGCCACGGGTATCGCCACCGGCAATTTTGCCTATTCAGAGGTGGGCTACTTCAGGTACAACACCGGCGGTGTGTATGACGATACCTTCACGGGCATCGATCAGTCTGCCGATTGCACCAATGACTTTTCCAACGTGGCTCCGGCCAGCGGGGTAGATGCTGGCAAGTACGGCTGCAAATTTGGCAACACCGCAGCGACCAATTATTTTGGCCGCTTTGTGCCGGATCACTTCGCAGTGACCGCCGCTGCGCCCGTGGCCGCCTGCACCGTGCATCCTGCGGCTTCGGGCGGCTATACGCCAGCCGACTTCACTTACTTCGGCCTGGATGGGTTCACAACGCCGTTCACGTTGACGGCCCAGAACTCGGCCAACGCCACGACCCAGAATTACACCGGTGCCTTTGCCAGATTGGCTCTGGGCACCTGGACCAATTTTGGTTTCACGGCGGCCAGCCTTCCGGCAGGTGCGGTTCTGGCTGCCAGTGCCCAGGCACCGTCCGGCACATGGACCAACGGGGTTGCTGCCGTCACCGCCAAACACGCAATAGGCCGACCCACGGTACTGGGCGGACCCACCAGTGTCATCGTGAGTGCATTGCCGGTCGACCTGGATGGCGTCACGATGACAGCCGCGGCGGCCGTGGCCAATGCGGGTACGTCTTTGCGCTATGGCCGTTTGCGTCTGGCCAATGCGATTGGTCCCCACACTAGGCCGTTGAGAATGCCCGTGGAAGCCCAATACTGGAATGGCAGCCTGTTCACCAAAAACCTGGATGACAGTTGCACCGTGGTTCAAGCGAGTGCCTGGAGTTTTGGGAACTACATCAAGAGACCGGCCAGTGTGGTGTTTAACCCGGCAGGGGCGGACACATCACTGGTGGGCGGCACCGGCTTCCTGACCGTGGCCATCCCTGCCGGTGGCAGGGTGACTTTTGATGCAAGCATCAACCTGGCGGCAACCGGCACAGAGACTGCCGTCTCATCGTGCCTGAAGAACCTGGCCCTGGGTGCGCCAACGCGCCCCTGGGCTCCGACCGTTACGAATGCAGCCCCGAGCCCGGTCCGCACCAGCCTGAATCACCTGCTGGGGCAATGGTGTGACACGACCTATGTGAACAATCCCTCGGCGCGCGGATCCTTTGGTTTGTACCGTGGTGCAGACTCCACCATTTTTCAGCGTGAAAATTACTGAGATGCAGGTGTTAAACCTGGTGCTGGCCCTCGTATTTCGTACATAATGTGCTATCAATTTCGAACCACGCAAGGAGCCCGGTGACAACATGCCAATGACTGCATTTCGGCTGGAAATTGCCCTGATGGCGAGTGCCGGACTGCGTGGCAGGGATCACTGACGATGCGCTGGCCTTGGAGTCGTCGTGTGTCGAGTGACAAGCTGGTTGTCTCGTGGTCTGGCCAGGCGCTGGCGTATGTGCATGCCGCTTCGCGTCAGGACGGGTCCTTTGAAGTCCGGCACTTTGGTGTTCAGCGTCAGGGTGTTGACAGCCCTGAAGATTTTGCCCGTCGGCTTCAGGCGCTGGGGCTCAAGGGCCGGGCTGCCTCGGCCATGCTGCGGCCAGAGCAATACCAGTTGCTGCAAATAGACGCGCCCGCTGTGCAGCCGGAAGAGTTGCGTTCGGCGGCCCGTTACCAGATCCGTGAAATGCTCGATACCCACGTCGATGATGTGACTCTGGATGTGATGCGGGTGGGGGATGGCAGTGAAAAAGCCGGTGCGCACCTGTTCGTTGTCGCGGCTCAAAACGCGGTGGTGCGCAGCGTTCTGGATTTGAGCCAGACCCTCCAATGGGATCTGTCTGTTGTCGATATTCAGGAAACCGCCCAGCGTAATTTGCAAAGTGCGGTTGCCAAACGCGACGGGCGCCTTGACCGGGCCAGTGCTGCTTTGGTACTCGCGGATGAACGCCAGGCCGTGCTCACCATCAGCGCCAATGATGAGCTGTTTTACACCCGAAGGCTCGAGCTGCCAGAAGGTTTCATGGGCGGGTCCTGGGGCCAGAGTGCTGCCATGGCACAGTTGCAGTCTGATGCGTATGCGCCCGTGGAAGAGTACGTTCCCGATTACAGCGTGGGCGGTGTTTCCCACGGCACCGATTACACCAGTGTGTCGGCCACATCCGGTTTGCGCGGGGCCGATGCAGATGGGGGCGGGGATGAGCGAGCCCAGCGATTTCTGGTGGAGGTGCAGCGCTCTTTGGATTTGTGGGATCGCTCCTGGTCAACCCGGCCTCTCAATGGTGTGTTTGTTCATGCCGGCGAACGAACCGATGAGTTGGCCCTGTGGCTGGGCCGCGAGTTGGGGCAAGCTGTGCAGGCGCTTGATGTCACGCCTTTTTTCTCCGGCTTTGAAGGCGGTTCGGTGCAAGACCGGGCAATGTGCTGGCCACTGCTGGGCGCACTGATGCGCACCGAAGGCCGCAAGCTCTGAGCGCGATAAGCCATGCCCCAGCAAATCAACCTCTGTACTCCGATCCTGCTAAAGCAGCGACACTACTTCTCGGCGCAAACCATGGTGCAGGCGCTGGCATTTTTTGTAGTGCTGGGGGGTGGCCTGTGTGCTTACTGGGTTTTGAGCCTGAGGGCTTCCAGCGAGGGTTTCAAGCAGGCTGTGAGCACCCATGCCCCTGAACTCAGCGCGCTCCAGTCTGCCATTGCCACAGGCCGCTCGGGAGGTATCCCGGTTGATCCCGGATTGACTCAGGAGCTGCTGCTTCGCCGCGCCGATGTCACGCAGCGCGAAAAAATACGGGACGAACTCAAGGCCGGCCTGTTCCGTGAGGGCTGGGGCCAGTCTGCGCGACTGCAATTGGTCGCGCAAAGCATACCGGCTCAGGTCTGGGTCACGGCTGTGAGCGCCAGCGATACCCGATTGGAAGTCAGCGGCTTTACCCTTGACCCATCCGCGCTGAATGACTGGGTGCGCAAGCTGGCGGCCAGTCCGCTGCTGCAGGGGCAAAAACTGGCTGCCGTGAAGGTGGAACGCGTGGGCGGGGATGGCACGGCAGCCTTGCCTTTGTCGGCTTTGGCTGTGCCCGCCGCAGCGGTTGTAGGCGTGTCTGCGCAGCGACCACTGTGGTCGTTTGGCTTGACCAGTGCGGTCAGTTTGGTTGAAGGCGCAGCCTCGAAAGGCAAACCATGAAGGCCTGGTGGGTTGCCCAGGCTTCGCGAATTGATGCCCTGGGTTTGCGCGAGCGCGTCTCTTTGTTTCTGGCAATTCTGGTCTGCCTGATGGCCCTGGCAGACACGCTCTGGCTCTCGCCGGCTCAAACAGAGCACACCCAGCTGACGCAGCGATTCAACAAGCAGAACGCCGAGCTGCAAAGGCTTCGCAACGAGCTCAGCGCGATGCCCAAGCTGGTTGATCCCAATCTCGGACTCCGCACTGAGTTAGGCCAAGTCAAGGCCCGTCTTGACGTGCTCGACACGGAAGTCAAGGCATTGATCACGCCTGCCACTGGGGGTACGCCGCTGGCACAGGTACTGGTTCATTTTTTGCGAAGCTACGACAAGCTGACGCTGGTCAGAATGGTCACACTGCCATCGTCGGTCGCTGCCGTGGCACCTGTTCAGGGTGCTGGACCAGACACATCCGGTATCCAGCGGCAGGGTATTGAGGTTACCGTGGCGGGGCCTTACCCCGATTTGATCCGCATGGTGCAAACACTCGAGAAGGCCATTCCAGCCTTGCGGTGGGGCGATATGAAAATGGCAGCAGAAAAGTTGCCACCTCAACTGACCTTGCAAGTATTTGTCGTCGGAGTTCAGCCGTGACTCGCAGGTTGGGTTGGATGTCACCTTTGATGGCCATTGCTGTTTTGTGCCTTGTGCACAGGCCGGTAGCTGCGCAGATTCAGCGCGATCCAACCCGGCCACCCACCGCTGCTGGTACTTCTGTAGACCGGCCAGTTGCGGGCAGAGGGGCGGATCTATTGGAAAAAGGTGGTTACAGCATCATCGTGCGCGACGGCAAACCTTTTTTGGCGGTGGGGACCCGTCTTTATGCCCAAGGGCAGACATTGGGCGCGGCCGTGGTTGAACGCATCTCCGAAACCGAAGTCTGGCTCAGGGAAGGGCGCGAGTTGCACAAAGTTTCACAGTTTGCCGGTATTCATCGGCGTGTCGTATCAGCTGGCACTGATGGCCCCGGGCCGCCCTGTTCCACCAGTGCACCAAAATCGTCTGCTCGTACCAAAATTTCCGCCAACAATTCCTCAACCAAGGCGCTGCGAACGACATCCTGCGCCGATGACCAACCCTGAGGTCTTTTTAAATGACCCAAGCACGTACCCATCACGCCGCAAGCCAGTTGCGGCCGATCTTGCCACGCCACGCTTTGGCGTGGTTGCTGGCACTCAGCCTCGGGCTTCTGGGCGGCTGCGCCAATGACAGGCCTCTGCGCACGCCCGAAGTCAGCACGGCGATTCGTGCAGAGATCGCGGCCGTCACGGCAACCCAGCCGGTGAAGGTCCCGGCACGCATCAGCGAAGCGCTTGCCGAACCGGCTCCTCCGCCAGTTGTCCTGCCGCCAGAGCCCCGGTTGGATCTGTTGGTCAACAATGCCCAGGCGCGTGAAGTGTTTCTGGCACTTGTCGCGGACACCCGCTACAGCATGCTGATGCACCCGGATGTGGCGGGTATTTTATCGGTCACGCTGCGAGGTGTCACAGTGGCGGAGGCGCTGGAAGCGATCCGCGATGTGTATGGCTATGACTTCAAAATGGAGGGTCGGCGCATCACCATTTATGCACCGACCTTGCAGACTCGCATCTTCACCGTCAATTACCCACATTCACAGCGGCTGGGAAGGAGCGAATTGCGTGTGGCGTCGGGCTCGGCCCCAAGCAACACGACCACGTCAAGTGGCACGTCGTCAACTGCCACTGGTGGCGGTTCGTCCACCTCCACTCAGCAGCCTGAAAGCAGCCGCGTGTCGACCACGTCGAACACCGATTTTTGGGCGGAACTTACAGGGGCCCTTAAAGGAATGATCGGCACCGGCCCCGGACGCAGCGTATTTGCCAGCCCTCAAGCCAGCATCATCGCCGTGAAGGCCATGCCGGAAGAGTTGCGGCAGGTTGAAAAATTTCTGAAGGCCGCGCAAGTGGCGGTCGAGCGGCAGGTCATGTTGGAAGCCAAAATTGTCGAAGTTGAGTTGCGCGACGGATTCCAAAGCGGCATTGACTGGTCCGCGCTGAAGAATGGTGGTGGCGCCACGGGGGCTTTCGGCGTGCTCAGTGGCAATACCACCAGCAACACGCTGGTATCAGGAGTCCAATCCAACCTTCCTGGCTTCGTGACCGGCACAACGGCGGCGTTGGCCAATGGTGTTTCCTTGCCCACGGCTGGAACAGGCCTGTTTGGATTGGCATTTGCCACAGACGGGTTTCAGGCTGTGCTGGGCTTTCTTGAAACCCAGGGGGATGTACAGACTCTTTCCAGCCCCCGTGTGGCGACCCTGAACAACCAGAAAGCCGTACTCAAGGTTGGCACCGACGACTATTTTGTGACGAATGTGTCGGGCGGCTCGACCACGGGGGCAAGCAACGGTTCTGCAGCAACGACGACCCTGCCCACACTCACGTTGACGCCGTTCTTTTCCGGCATCGCGCTGGACGTGACACCGCAAATCGATGACGGCACGACCATCATGCTGCACGTGCATCCTTCGGTTACCACCGTGATTGAAAAGTCAAAGCAAATTGATCTGGGCAGCGTTGGCAATTACCGTTTACCACTGGCGTCGAGCACCGTGAACGAGACCGACACGCTGGTCCGGATTCAGGATGGCCACATCGTGGCTATCGGCGGCTTGATGCAAGCCGAGTCGAGTCGCACCGGCTCCGGCCTGCCGGGCGTCTCGGGCGTGCCCTTGTTCAACACGCTCTTTGGCAACCGGGCCAGCTCGGGTCGCAAGAAGGAATTAGTGGTGTTGATCAAGCCCTCCATCATCCGCTCGGCACAAGACTGGGAGCAGCAGACCCGGCGTGCCCGCGCGGCACTGGATGACATGGAAACAACGCGTGGACGCGTGATACGTATGGATGGGACCGTGGAGCAGACCAACCTCAAGGCACCGATCCAGTGACTCCGTGATGTACCTCCGGTATTTTTCGTTGCGTGAAGCGCCGTTCTCGATCACCCCCGATACTGCTTTTTTTTTCCCGCACGAAAGCGCGCAGGCCGCGCTCAATACGCTGCTCGTCGCCTTGCGTGGCGGCGAGGGGTTTCTGAAGATCGTTGGCGAGGTGGGCTGCGGCAAGACGGTTTTGTGTCGACGCCTGCTGCAGACTTTGCAGGCCGACAGCGCCACGGCCTATATTCCCAACCCGGACATGGGGCCTGACGATTTGCTCATGGCCCTCAGTCATGAGCTGGGCTTGGAAACGCCGCCCCAAGCCAATCGCCACCAGATGCTGAATGCCCTGCGCGACTGCCTGCTCGCCCATGCCCAGGCCGGGCGCAACGTGGTGGTCTGTATTGACGAAGCCCAGGCCATTCCGCTGCGCACGGTTGAAAGCCTGCGGCTGTTGTCAAACCTTGAAACCGAGAAGCGCAAGCTGATCCAGTTGGTGCTTTTTGGGCAGCCTGAGCTCGACGAAAAGCTGTCACGTCCGGAAATTCGCCAGCTCCTGCAGCGCATCACCTTCAGTGAATACCTGGGTCCTATGGCCGTACATCATGTGCCGATCTATTTGCAGCATCGCCTTGCGACTGCCGCCTTGAGCGACGCCACCGACGTCAAGGTGTTTGAGGCGTCTGCCGCCAGCGCCATCGCCTGTGCCAGTGCTGGTGTCCCGCGCCTGGTCAACGTGCTTGCTCACAAGTGCCTCATGCTCGCGTATGGCGAAAATGAGCATCGGGTGAACGTCCGGCATGTGGCGCTGGCGGTTTCGGACACGCCGGGCCTGAAACGCGCCGTGCCCTGGTGGCTGCCGTCCGGTCGGGGATGGGCAGATCTCAATGCATTGAAGTCAAGATGGACAAATGCGCGCGTCAAAGGAAAGCAATCGGAGGACTTGAGGTGAGCGTGATTAACAAGATGCTGCGCGATCTGGACAACCGCCAGCAGGCTGGGGGTGTGCAAGACCCAGCGTCTGGACTGCGTCCGGATTTTGCACGCGGAACTTCTACGGTCAGCCCCTCGGGTCTGGCGCGTCCGTCAATGCCACGGCGTAACCTGTCAATCAAATGGGTCGCGGTGGCCGCTTTGCTCGGGGTCGGTGGTGCGGTCTGGTGGTATCTGCCCCGACCCGTGCCAGGCCTGGTGACTGCGCCGCCGGCTGCAAACGCCCTGCAACCGGTGTTCTCTCCCGCTGCCTTGCCGGGCAACCCGCCCGGCACTCTCCCTGCGGTGGCAGTCATTCCGGAAGTACCTGCAAACGCCGGCGCCACCAACAGTGCGTTCACCCTGAAAATGGATACGCAAGCCAGGCTGTCACCGCATCTTTTTCGAACCGACAATCCGGCTGTAAAAGCAAACTCCGAAAGGGTGAACCCCGACGCAACGCGCTCTGCCATAACGCCACGCCATTCGGACGCTGCCATAAGGGTTGCCAGTGCGTCATCAACCCTTCAATCTCCCGTGGCAAATTCGCCTGTGCTGGTTTCTAACGGAGTTGTATCGTCAATTTCAGCGGGGGCTGTGGTGAACGCGAACTCTGCCGCCCAACGTCAGGCTGCCGCTGGGGAGGCCCTGTCTCAGGCGCAGGCGCTCTGGACAGCGGGATCGCGCGAGGCCGCTATCGAGTTGATGAGCGAAGCCGTGACAGTAGCCGAGCGGGGTGCGAATCCGGCAGGCTCGACCGTGCTGGTTTCGCTGGTGCGGGAATTAGCCCGTATGGAACTAGCAGAGGGGCAAGTCATACGTGTGCTGGACATGCTGACGCGGCTGGAGCCAGCGATTGCCGGGCAGGCGGACCTCTGGGCCGTCAGAGGCAACGCGGCTCAGCGATTGGGCCGGCATCAGGATTCAGCCAACGCCTATTTGCGAGCCTTGGGGCTGCGCCCGGAGGAGCCACGCTGGATGCTGGGTGCCGCTGTATCCCTCGCCGCCCAAGGGCAGACCGTTGCGGCAATGGACTTGGCTGAGAAGGCCCGCACGCGCGGTGCCGTCAGCCGGGAGGTGGCAGCCTACCTTCGCCAGCTCGGCGTGCCATTGCGCGACCAGTAGACACCATGCTAAAGAGAATCCCGGTACAACAGCTTGCGCTGGGCATGCATATCAAGGAATTCTGCGGCTCCTGGATGGAGCATCCGTTCTGGCGATCCGGCTTTCTATTGACCCATGCGGAGGAGCTCGCTGCCATCCATGCCAGCAGCATCAGGGAAGTGTGGATTGACAGCAGCTTGGGCATGGATGTCGCTGCCGGAGAGTCCGTGGTAACTGCCGCCCAGGCAGATGCGCAGGCCGAGCACGATCTGCAGGAGCTCGCGACGCCAGGCAGGCCTCCAGATACCGTCTCTGCCGCCGCCGAATTCGCCATGGCAGCCAGCATCTGCAAGCAAGGGCGAGCGGCCGTGGTCACCATGTTTCAGGAAGCGCGGATGGGAAAAACCGTGGACGCGGAAAGTGTCCAGCAGCTCGTTGATGACATCACGCTGTCCGTCAGCCGCAACCCGAACGCCCTGATCAGTCTGGCGCGGCTCAAGACGGCAGATGACTACACCTTCATGCACTCGGTTGCGGTCTGCGCCATGATGATCGCGCTGGCCAGGCAGCTTGGCCTGTCGAGCGAGCAAACCCGGTCTGCCGGCGTTGCAGGGCTGCTTCATGATCTGGGCAAAGCGGTCATGCCGATGAATGTCCTCAACAAGCCCGGCAAATTGACGGAGGCAGAGTTCAACATCATCAAAAGCCATCCTGGTGAAGGGCACAAGTTGCTGGTGGCGGGCGGTGTGAACGACCCCATCACATTGGAAGTGTGTCTGCATCACCATGAAAAAATGGACGGCTCGGGCTATCCCGGCAAATTCAGGGGCGATGACATTGGCTTGTTTGCCAAAATGGGCGCGGTGTGCGATGTCTACGATGCCATCACGTCCAACCGCCCCTACAAGTCGGGCTGGGATCCCGCAGAATCACTGCGCAAGATGGCCGAATGGGGCGGCAGCCATTTTGACCCGACTGTATTTCAGGCCTTCGTCAAGAGCCTGGGCATCTATCCGATTGGCTCATTGGTCAAACTCACGTCGGGGCGTATTGGGGTGGTCACAGAACAGGGCAGAAAGTCACTGACCATGCCGATGGTGAAGGTTTTTTTTTCAACCAAGTCGAATATGAGAATTCTGCCCGAGGTGATCGATCTAGCCCGTCCGGGAACCTCCGAAAAAATTGCTGGCCGTGAAGACCCCGCCAAATGGCATTTTGCGGACCTCAATGAACTGTGGTCAGGCCTGACTGGCAAGCCCTGGTAATCTCCGGCGACCCGGCCCTGCAGGCCGCGGGCAGCAACGGCTTAGCGCTTCTGGTACTGGGTTTTGCCAAACAGAATGTCGCGCGCCTTGTCGTCTGTGATCGGCTTTCGCAGGCTCGCCAGCACTTCGACGCCCCGCTTGACCGCCGGGCGTGCTGCGATCAGGTCGAACCAGCGTTTCAGGTGCGGGTAATCGGCCCAGTCAATGCCCTGATTGGCCCAGTTGCGAAGCCACGGGAAAATTGCGATGTCAGCGATGGTGTACTGGGCACCTGCGATAAATTTGTGACTGGCAAGCTGCTGGTTCATTACGCCATAAAGACGCTTGGTTTCGTTGGTGTAGCGGTTGATGGCGTACTCGATTTTTTCCGGTGCATAGAGCCTGAAGTGATGGGTCTGACCCAGCATGGGGCCAACGCCGCCCATCTGGAACATCAGCCACTGCAAAACCTCGAACCTGGCCCGGTCTGACTTGGGAAGGAACTTGCCGGTCTTGGCAGCCAGTTACAACAGAATTGCACCCGACTCGAACAATGAAATGGGCTTGCCGTCCGGGCCGTTGGGGTCTACCAATGCCGGGATTTTGTTGTTTGCGCTGATCTTTAGAAAATCGGGCTTGAACTGATCGCCCGTGCCAATGTTGATCGGGTGAGCCTGCCAGTCGCGCCCCAGCTTGAAGCCGCATTCCTCCAGCATGATGTGAACCTTGTGGCCATTGGGCGTGGCCCAGGAATAAACGTCGATCATGGGGAGTCTTTCAAATAAAAGAGGGTGATCAGTAGCGGGCTCGCTCAGGCAGCCTTGGCAAACCGCCAGGCCAGCTCCGCCAGTGGGCGGGCACCCGCGCCAGAACTGACGGCCTGCGCGCTGGACGCCGTGCCCGCCTCAACCCGCTTGGCGATGCCCTGCAAGATGGCCGCAAGGCGAAACATGTTGTAAGCCAGGTAGAAATTCCAGTCGGCTTTCAATTCATCCGGCGTGACAAAACCGGTCCGCTCACAATATTGGCGAACATAGTCCTGCTCGGAAGGTATGCCTAGGCTGGCAATGTCGAGCCCGCCGATGCCGCGCCCCAGGCCTTGCGGGATGTGCCAGGTCATGCAGTGATAGCTGAAGTCGGCCAGCGGATGGCCCAGCGTGGACAGTTCCCAGTCGAGCACGGCAATCACGCGGGGCTCAGTGGCATGAAACATGAGGTTGTCCAGCCGGAAATCGCCATGGACGATGCCGACCATGGATTCAGAGCGGGCCATTGCCGGGATGTGCTGGGGTAGCCACTCCATCAGTCGGTCCATCTCCTCAATGGGCTGGGTGACAGAGGCGACATACTGTCTGCTCCAGCGGCCAATCTGGCGCTCAAAGTAATTACCCGGCTTGCCGTATGAAGCCAGCCCCCGGTCCGCAAACTTGACGGTATGCAGTGCAGCGATGACCCGGTTCATCTCGTTGTAGATGTCGCCGCGCTGCGTGTTGGTCATGCCAGACAGCGACTGATCCCACATCACACGCCCCTGCATGAACTCCATGATGTAGAACGCGCGGCCAATCACCGATTCGTCTTCACACAGGCAATACATTTGAGGAACCGGCACATCGCTGCCGGCAAGGCCCCGCATGACCGCAAATTCGCGCTCAACCGCATGGGCTGAAGGCAGCAGTTTGGCGACCGGGCCGGGCTTGGATCGCATCACATAACTTTGGGCCGGTGTATTCAGCTTGTAGGTGGGGTTGGACTGGCCTCCTTTGAAAGACTCCACCGTCAGCGGGCCTTTGAACCCGGCCAGGTTCTTGTCCAGCCATGCGCTAAGGGCGGCTATGTCGAAGGCGTGCTTGTCTGCAACGGGCTTGGTACCCACAAAATGGTCAAAATCGCTCATCTGGATTCCCTGTCAGTTTATTGATTGTCGGACTCGATGATGCGCATCAGAATCTCGCGGTCGCGCACGACCAGGCCCCCTGGCTCGATGCGTATGGCCTCTTCCCGCTCCATGGACTTAAGCTCCTGGTTGACGCGCTGGCGGGACGCCCCCAGCAGTTGCGCCAGCTCTTCCTGGGCCAGTTGCAGGCCGATGCGGATCTCGCGGGCGTTGCTCAACGAAGGCACGCCGTAGCTGCGGACCAAGTGCAGCAGTTGTTTGGCCAGGCGCGCCCGCAAAGGGAGGGTATTGAGATCTTCCACCAGACCGTAAAGCTGCCTAATGCGCCGCGCATGCAGCCGCAACATGGCCTCGTACAGCTCAACATGGTTGGACAGAATCTTTTTGAAGTCTGCCTTGGCGACGCACAAAATCGTGCTGTCGCCATGCGCGTAAGCATCATGGGTTCTGCGGTCACCGTCGAAGATGGAAACGTCGCCAAACCAGATGCCCGGCTCGACATAGGTCAGGGTGATCTGCTTGCCCGAGATCGACGTTGAGCTGACGCGTACGGCACCTCTGGCGCAGGCGATCCATTCCTCAGGGGGTTCGCCACGCGCCGTAATCAGCTCGCTGTCCTTGTAGCGTTTGACGTACGCGCATCGAAGAATGTCATGTCGAAGTGACGGTGAAAGTGTGGAGAACCAGCGACCTGAATTGATCGCTTCGCGTTCATCAATGGTGAGAATGGGGTCGTCCATGGCCTGTCTTGTGGGTGGCTGATTGCCAGTTCATTGTCGCGCCAGCGACGGTCGGGTGGGCTGGCTTCTGTCGCGGGCGTGTCTGTAACGGCGATCCGGCATTCAGGCCTCCTCATGGAGCAGACTGAGACCGATTGCACCGCGCCGACGCAGCCATGGGCTGGGGCGGTAGCGCGGGTCACCGTAAACCGTTTGCATGTTGAACAGGACTTCCAGCACGCTGGCAGGTCCAAAGAGGTTGCCCATGGCCAATGGCCCCAGCGGGTAGCCCAGGCCCAGTGTCACCGCCGTTTCAAGATCCTGGGGTGAGCAAATGCCCTGCTGGCAGATGTCTGATGCGATGTTCACAATATTGGCCACAACGCGCTGGCTGACAAACCCCGCGCTGTCGCGGATGACACTGACCGCCTTGCCGTCGCGTGCCAGCAGCGCGTGAGCAGCCTCGCGCATGTCTGAGCGGGTAGCCGGGTTGGTGGCCAGGACCCGCCGTTTGGTGGTGGCATCGGTCACCATCATGTCAATGCCGATGGTGCGGGCGGGGTCCAGATGCTCGACGACGGCGACCGTCGTCACATCAAAGCCCAGCGGGGCCACCAGGATCAGGGCCTGGGCCGTGGGCAGGGCTCCTGTTTCGATGTTCGCGCCCAGGTTCTTGAGCAGCAAAAGCAGCTCTGCACGCCGCGCTGCGCGTGGCGACACCCACACCGGTGGCAGGTTCGCGACCTGAGGAGGCAATGGCTCAGGCGGGATTTGAGCGCTGCCGTTGAGGTAGCTGTAAAACCCTTCGCCGACCTTTTTGCCCACCACGCCGCCAGCGAGCCGCTGGGCGGTAATGACACTAGGCCGGTAGCGCGGCTCTTCAAAATACTGGTGGTAGATGGACTCCATCACCGGGTGGGATACATCCAGCGCCGTGAGATCAAATAACTCACAAGGCCCCAGCTTGAATCCGATCTGGTCTTTCAGAATCCGGTCGACTGTTGCGAAGTCGGCAACACCTTCCTGGACAATTCGCAAGGCTTCGGTGCCATACCCGCGCCCTGCGTGATTGACGATGAACCCGGGGGTGTCTT
>JANOAP010000465.1:0-19084 GCA_031411175.1 Rhodoferax sp.
GTGAGCTGGTCGATCAAGGCCAGGCTGGCAATCGTGGCCTGGTTTTCCTTCTGGCTGGTGATTTCCTTGCCCACGCCGCGATAGCCGTTGAAGTTGCCAGAGGCATCGTGGACCGGAACGCCGCTCAGGTTGAGCCAAATGGACTGGCCCGGCGCCTGGGGCATTTCGATTTCAAAGTTGAAAAACGGTTCGTGCTCGCGCAGCAGTTCAAAATGGTGACGCCAGTCTGCCGCCCCCTGATTGGCAGCGGGTATCTGGCGCCACTGTTTGCCGACCAGGGTCTCGCCAATCGGGCATTGGCGGCGATCAAACGCCTCAACCTTGACGAATCGCAGCGAATCGTCTTGCTCCCAGTACCACTGCGCAGACAGGTCCAATCGCATCATGCGATTGATTATGTCGTAACAGGTGTGATGGTGTGTGCGGTTTCAAGGCCCAACAATGCTCAGACGATCCCCGCCGTGCGCAGCGCTTCAAACCCTTGCGCATTGACTTGCAATTCCTGCTGAAGAACCTTGGCCGTGTCTGCACCCAGCGCCGGAGGTACGCGGTATTGCACCGGCGTGTTTGAAAACCGGAACGGGCTGCGAATGGTTTCAATCTGCCCGTACACCGGATGGTCCATGGCCATGCGCAGGCCACGGTGCTTTGCCTGCGGATGGTTGAACGCCTGCTCGATCGTGTTGACCGGTCCGCAGGGCACACCGGCTGCGCCGAGCAGGGTGGAGAGCGCCTGCTTGTCCCAGTGGCGCGTGATGTCAGACAGCAAGGCGTCCAGCTCCAGCGCGTGCGGCATGCGCGTGGCATTGGTTGCAAAGCGCGGGTCGGCCATCCACTCTTCCTGGCCCAGGCACTTGCACAGTCGGGCCCACTGCATGTCGTTGCCAATCTGGATCAGGATGTGCCCTTCCAGGCAGGGGTAGCAGTTGGCCGGGGCAAACAGCAGGCTGCCATTGCCAGCCCGCTTGGGCAGCTTGCCGGTGGTCAGGTGGGTCTGGCCCAGGTGCACGGTGGCGGCCAGTGCCACATCCAGCAAAGCGACGTCAAGCTGCTGGCCTTCACCTGTCATTTTTTGGTGCAGCAGCGCCGCCAGAATGGCCGAGGTGGACACCATGCCGGTCATCACATCCACAATCGGCACCATGGACCGCATCGGCCCCGCACCTGGCACGCCATCTGGCAGCCCACAGGTGCTCATGATGCCCGAGATGGCCTGAAACACCGGGTCGTAACCGGGCAGTGCGGCCATGGGGCCGTCCTGGCCATAGCCGGTGATGGAGCAGTACACGATGGCCGGGTTCACGGCCCTCACGCTCTCGTAGTCCAGCCCGTAACGCTTGAGGTCTCCCACCTTGAAGTTTTCCACCAGCACGTCGCACTGTCTCACCAGATCCAGCAGCAGTTTCTGGCCACGGGGCTGGGTGAAGTCGATGGTCAGCGAACGCTTGCCGCGGTTCACACAGATGTAGGACGTGGTGTCCTGGGTCGCCTGGCCCGCAGCGTCTTTCAAAAAAGGGGGGGACTGGCGCATTTCGTCCCCCGAACCCAATCGTTCGATCTTGTAAACAGTGGCACCCATGTCCGCCAGCGCTTGCGTGCACCATGGGCCTGCCAGCACGCGGGTCAGGTCCAGAATCTTGATGCCGCCCAGAATCTGCTTGGCCATCACTCGACCACCATCTTCGCGCGTGTCTTGACGTCGGTGTAGCGCTTGAGGTCGTCGCGGATCAACGGTGCAAACTGCGCGCTGCCCAGAAATGCAGGCACCAGCCCGGCAACCGCCAGTGTTTTCTTGATTTCAGGGTCCGCCAGGGCCGAGCGCGTGACGGCATCTATCTTGTCAACAATGTCCTTGGGCAGACCGGCGGGGCCAACCAGTCCGAACCAGCCCACGATGTTGATCTCGGGCCCGCCAGATTCGACGATGGTGGGAATGTCGGGGTAGGCTTCAACACGGGCCGCTTGCGTGGTGGCAAGCACCTTCACCTTGCCACTGTTACGTTGCGACAAAACCAGCGGGTCAATCATCATCTGGATGCGCCCGGCCATCATTTCGGTCAGTGCCGGGCCGCTGCTTTTGCCGGGAATGTGAACGATGTCGGTGTTGGTGAGCAGCTTGAAATACTCGCCCATGAAATTCCCGAACGAGCCGCTTCCGGCAGAGCTGTAGTTAAGCTTGCCAGGTTCGCGTTTGGCCAGCGTGATGAGTTCACCCACCGATTGGGCAGGCACCTCGGAACTGATGCCAATGTAATTGGGCGCGTCGGCTACTTTCACCAGCGGCGTGAAGGCCGTGGACGGGTCGTAAGGGCTGGGCGACTTGACCACAGCCTGCACAATCAGCGCGCCGTTGTTGCCCGACAGCAGGGTGTAGCCATCCGGCGCGGCCTTTGCCACCAGGGTCGAGCCAATGATGCCTGCAGCGCCCACGCGGTTTTCCACCACAAAGGGCTGGCCAAACGCTTTCTGGAAACGGTCTGCCAAAAGACGCGCTACCACGTCGTTGGTGCCGCCCGGTGCGTAGGGCGAAATGATGGTGACCTGGCGGGTCGGCCAGGCTTGCGCTAGCGCACAAGGCAGTGCCGCCATGGCCAGCAAGCCTGTCAGCGCGGGGAGGATCAGGCGGCGAAGGGCAGTCTTGCGTGTGGGTGAGTAAGTCATGGTGTTTCCGGTGAGTGATGATGGGGGGAGCTCAGACGCCCTTGAAGGCGGGTGGGCGCTTTTCCTTGAAGGCGAGCAGGCCTTCACGGGCGTCTGCGCTCAGGGCTACTTCTTCGGCCTGGTGTTGCGCGCGGTACATGGTTTCAATCGGGCTTCGGGGCAAGGTCTCATGCGTCATCTGCTTGAGGAATTTCAGTACCAGGGGTGCGGCCGTGGTCAGCACTTTGGCCATGCGCATGGCCTCTTCCATCTGCGCGCCGGGTGCTGTCAGCCGGTTCACCAGGCCCACCTCGTAGGCGCGCTGCGCAGGTACCGGTTCGCCCAGCAGAATGAGTTCCAGCGCAATTTTGTGCGGGATGCGTGCCACCAGCGCCGAGATCAGCCCCGCAGCCACGCCCACCTTGGCTTCGGGGTAGATGAACTTGCTGTCACTGCTGGCCACGCACAGGTCACAGAACGCCACCATGGCCACGCCCAGGCCCACTACAGGTCCCTGAACCACGGCAATCACGGGCTTGCCAATGTCAATGCCCACATCAGGCACGGCTTTCCAGAACTGGGACGGCGGGTTGCTGAGGTCGGCACCTGCCGTAAAGCAGTTGCCTTCAGCCCGCAGGATGGCCACCCGGTCATCCGAGTCGCGAAAGACTTCCCAGGCGCGGCGCAATTCGTCGCACATCCCGGCGCTCATGGCATTGCGTTTGGCGGGCCGGTTGATGGCAATAACGGTCACACCGTCGCTGGAGGTGGTGTCTATGGAGCCCTGAGTCATTGATGTCTCTGCTGTGCAGTTCCGGATTTATGGTGTCAGAAGCTGGACTCTATCGGGGCATATTCATAACGACAAGCTAGTTTTTTTTGCCAATTACTAAGGTATATGCGGATAATGGCCTGTCATGAACGTGTCTTTTCGCCAGCTCCGTGCCTTCACCACTATTGGACGCCTCGGCAGCTTTGTCGATGCAGCTCGCGCGCTGAATGTCACGCCAGCGGCGCTGAGCATCCTGATCCGCGCGCTGGAAGACATGCTGGGCTTCAAGGTGTTTGACCGCACTACGCGCCGTGTGGCGCTGAGTGATGCGGGGCAGCAATACCTGCAGTACGCCGAGCAAATCCTGGCCGACTTGCGCAAGGCCGAATTGTTTGCCCAGGATGTGCAAAGCCGCAAGACGGGGGTGGTCCGGATTGCTACCACCCAGGTCGTGACCTGGACCCTGCTGCCGCAGGCGTTTGCGGCCTTCCAGAAAAAGTGGCCTGATATCCGGATTGAGCCGATTGATGGCGCGACCGACCAGATCATGAGTGCGGTGGAGAGCGGCCAGGCCGATCTGGCCATCAACTTCAAGGTGCCCGTGGCGGACAGCCTGGAGGCCACGCCGCTATTTGCTTCACGTGCGCATGTTGTGTGCACGAGCAGGCACCGGTTTGCGCGCAGAAAGTCCGTGCCCTGGGTGGAGCTCAACAGTGAACAGATCATTTTCATCGGACGTGGCGCAGAAGTTCGCATCCAGTCGGAGTTGCCAGATGCGGTGCACTTGCATTCGCGCTACGAAGTCAGCAACACCAGTACAGCGTTGGCGCTGGTTGCCAGCGGTGCGGGCGTCGCAGTCTGTGCGGGCTATGTGCGACCCATGACGCAGATGCACAAGCTGCGGATCATCCCTCTGGCCGAGCCGACCATCGATCGGCCCTTCATGCTGTACCGAAACCGCTCGCGGGCCATGTCACCAGCCGTTGCAGAGCATCGCGCGTTTCTGTTGAAGTACTTTTCACAGATTGCTGCAGGGGCATGTGTGGAAGACGCCTTGCTGCCAAGATAAAAAAGGGGCCGGAAAATCCGGCCCCTTTTCAGTCTGCTTTTTCGCTTATTTGGCAGCGGCTGCGCCAGGTGCGGCCGCTTTGGCCGCTTTGGCGGCATTGGCCTTTTGCATTTTCTTGGCAGCGCGCTTCTTGCTGGCTGCTTTCTTTTTCGGCGTTGTCGATGCTGCTGCTGTCGGTGCCGGTGTGGCCGCAGCGGCTGTGGCAGCAGCAGGTGCGGCCGGTGCTTTGGGCGCAGCGGGGGCTTGCGCGAAGGACACGGCTGCCATGGTGGACAGCAAGGCGGTAGCGATCAGGGTTTTGAAGTTGTTCATGGTCATCTTTCAAGGAAGGCAGTAGTCGCATTAGCTCCGACCACCTTGAGCAAGCCTTATTGCGTTCGGGCTTGTACCTACAACGCGAGGCAAGACCACCAGTTGACGGTTACACACTTCTTTACACATTGCAGGCGCGAGAGAGAAAACCTAGAAACCGAACGCTTTGCCCGCCCCCAATAACGTGGCAATGCCCAGCGCAGCAAAAATGGCAGCGGCGATGGAGTGCACCAGCTTCATGGGAATTTTTGCGGCCAAGCGGTCACCCACAAATACGGCGGGCACGTCGGCGATCAGCATGCCCAGCGTGGTGCCAATCACCACCAGCAAGGGGTTGGCATAGTGGGCTGCCATGGCGATGGTCGCAATTTGCGTCTTGTCGCCCATCTCGGCCAGAAAGAACGTGATCAGCGTGGCACCGAACACGCCAAACCGGTTGGCGACCTGTGTTTCGTCCTCCTCAATCTTGTCGGGAATCAGCGTCCAGATGGCCATGCCCATGAAAGACACGCCCAGTACCCAGCGCAGGATGTCAGGTGTGACCACGGAAGTGATCCATGCGCCCAGTGCGCCCGCCAGGCCATGGTTGACCAGGGTCGCGCAGAGGATGCCGAGGATGATGGGCACCGGCTTCTTGAAGCGCGCCGCCAGTATGAAGGCCAGAAGTTGGGTTTTGTCGCCGATTTCGGCCAGGGCTACGACGCCGGTTGAGACTAGTAATGCTTCCATGACAAATTATCCAGCCTCAACTATGCGATGGCACTGGAGCCCAGCGCACTCGCGCAGCACCTGTTCGGTTTGTGCCCGGTGGTGTGACTCATCACGGTCGCTTTGTCATTTGTACTTTGCCCGCTTGGCGCTAAACGCATCCGCAATACGCAGGCTGCGCTGGCCCGCCACGATGGTGCAGGCCTGCCCGGCCTCAAGGGTGCCGGGCACGTCTACCGCCAGATAAAACCCGCAGCAGCCTTGGCGCGCCATGTCGCGGGAGGCCTGCGCGTAGCCCATGACAGCATCGAATTTGCCGCAAGGCTGGCGCGGCTCGGTCACCCGCAGCGCGCAATGGGGAAAATGCAGCTCATCGCCAATCCAGACATCCGACTCCAAAATGCCGTCAAGCGTGAGGTTTTCACCCACGAAGCCGGGTGCCAGCACCTCATCAAACAGGCTCACGCCGTGTTCACGTCGCTGCGCCTGCCAGAAAACGTAGTGCGTGGCGGGGTAGGCATATACGGCCTTACTCAAACCCCCGTGCAAACTCAAATCAGCCTGCTCGTCCCCCGCTAGACCCATGCGGTTCACAACCACTGGCCCGGCCACCACGTGCTTGCCGATAGCAGACAACATGCGCCGTCCGTTAATGAGCAAGGGTCGAGAGGTGCCTGTGTTGATGCTGCGCAGGCGCGGTGAAGGCGTAACGCCTGCAGTGTCTTGGTTGATGGGCATGAGGGGGAGCTTTGGAGGTTTTGGAAATGATGAAAAACATTCTCAGCCCAAATGAGCGCGTGACGTAGTACCTTGCGGCGGTGACAAAGAACACTACGGATGTAGCGCTTGATAAAACGGGTTTGATCGCGAGGCGCTACCTGTTGTCGCAATTCCCGTCGCCGAACCTATCCCCGCATCAACGCCTCAATCTCATCCGCCTTCACCGGCACGCCCCGGCTGATCAGCTCGCAGCCTTCTGAGGTGACGATGGCATCGTCTTCAATGCGGATGCCGATGTTGTGAAACTTCTCTGGCACGCCCGGCGCGGGGCGTACGTAGATGCCGGGTTCGATGGTCAGCACCATGCCAGCACGCAATATGCGCGCAGGGCGGTTGATGATGATGTCACCAGTGAGTGCATCTTTGCGCTCGCTGGTTTTGCCCAGCTCGGAGGGCTCCAGGTAGCCGCCGCAGTCATGCACGTCCATGCCCAGCCAGTGGCCGGTGCGGTGCATGTAGAACTGGAAGTAGCTGCGGTTCTCGATCACGTCGTCCAGTGACCCTACCTTGTTCTTGTCGAGCAGGCCGGTGTCCAGCATGCCCTGGGCCAGCACCTTCACGCTGGCTTCATGCGGGTCGGTGAAGCGGGCACCCGAGTGGGTGGCGGCCACGGCGGCTTCTTGCGAGGCCAGCACCAGGTCGTACAGCGCGCGCTGCGGGCCGGTGTATTTGCCATTGGCGGGGAAGGTGCGGGTGATGTCGCTGGCATAGCCATCGAGTTCACAGCCGGCGTCGATCAGCACCAGTTCGCCATTGCGCACGGGCGCAGCATCGGCGCGGTAGTGCAGCACACAGGCGTTGGCACCGGCGGCCACGATAGAGCCATAAGCGGGGTACTGCGAGCCTTGCAGCCGGAACTCGTGCAGCAGCTCGGCATCCAGGTGGAATTCCCGCACGTCTTTGCCTTCGCGCAGCATCCTGGCGGACAGCTGCATGGCGCGGATGTGGGCCTTGGCGCTGATCTGCGCGGCGCGGCGCATGGTGTCTTGTTCGCTGGCATCTTTGACAAGGCGCATCTCATCCAGCAGGCCGCACAGGTCGCGCTGCAGCTCGGGGCACATGGCGCCAAAACGCACACGGGCCCGCAGGCTGCCCAGCCAGCCATCTACACGTGTCTCCAGGCCTTTGTGGGTGGCAAACGGATACCAGACCACACTGCGGTTGTCCAGCAGCTTGGGCAAGTGGGAGTCAATGTCGGCCACAGAATACGCCGCATCCACCCCCAGCGCGGCGGGCGCTGCCTCGGGGCCCAGGCGGATGCCGTCCCAGATCTCGCGCTCCAGGTCTTTGGGCTGGCAAAACAAGGTTGACTTTCCGTCGCCCGTAATCACCAGCCAGGCCTTGGGCTCGGTGAAGCCGGTGAGGTAATAAAAGTAGCTGTCGTGGCGAAACAAAAAGTCGCTGTCCCGGTTGCGCTGCTGCTCCAGCGCGGTGGGGATGATGGCGACACCGGTGGTGCCAAGCTGGGCGGCGAGGGCGGCGCGGCGTTGGGCGTAAATAGATGAATTCATGGGTGTGTGCTCACAGTTCTAGCTGCGGTTGGCGGGCGAAGAGATTTGATTTAACCACCGAAGGCGCTCCGGCGTGCCCACATCCGTCCAAGCCCCTTCATACAGTTCAGCGCTGACCAGGCCTTGGTCCATGGCGGCGCGTAGCAGGGGTGCCAGCGGTGCTTTGATGCCCAGCGGATTACCTGCGGAAATGCTGCAATACGGCGGGGCAAATAGGGCGCTGCGGTACAGGCCGAGGGTGCTGTAGGTGAATCGGGTTTCAGCTAGGTTCAGGGCCAGCCCGTCGGGTGTCAGGCCGAAGTCGCCTTTTGGGTTGTGCGCGGGGTTGGGCACCAGCCAGATATGGGCCAGCTTGTCGCTGGTTTTGAAGCGCTCAACGGCGGATTGCGCGAACACAAAATCAGGCGCAAACACGTCGCCAGCCAGCACCCAGAACACATCGCCCAGGGCAGGCAACGCCCGCACAATGCCACCGGCTGTCTCTAGCGCACCGCCGAAGTCGATGCCTTCGTGCGAGTAGGTGATGGTGGCGATTTTCGTTTGCTCTGTTTTTAATAGCTTCTCAAGTCCATCAGACGTGGACTGTAGCCTGAAATGACTGCCAAATGCGCCTGAAATCTGCTCTCCCAGCCAGGCGGTGTTGACCACGATGTCGGTGATGCCGCCACGTAGCAGCGCTTCCATGGGCCACTGCATCAGCGGCTTGCCCCGCACCGCCAGCAAGGGCTTGGGTGTTGCATCCGTCAGGGGCCGCATGCGCTCGCCCCTGCCAGCGGCGAGGATCATGGCGCCTACGCCAGCGGTACTTTTAAAGCTCATCACGAGATTATCTGCGGTCGGACCTCGTTGACCTGGCGTTCTGAACTGTGCGCCATCGCACAGATGGCCGCCTTTTTGCGGCCTACGATGACCCCATTCAAACCTTCAGGAGCTGACGATGGAAACAAGATTGAAGAGCGCGGTGGCCGTAGCCGCACTGGCGGTGGCAGGCCAGGCATTGGCGCAGGTTACTTTTTACGAAAATGAAAACTACCAGGGCCGGTCATTCACGACCGAGCGCCAGGTGGGTGATCTACAACGCGTTGGCTTCAACGACCGGGCGTCGTCCGTGGTGGTCCAAGACGAGCGGTGGGAAGCCTGTGAAGATATCCGCTTTGGCGGACGTTGCGTTGTGCTGCGTCCAGGCCAATACGGCTCCTTGACGTCAATGGGCCTGAGCGGGCGTATTGCCTCTGTGCGCGCTGTGGAGCGAGATCAGCGCGTTGATGATCGCCGTTACGCACCTGCCCCGACGGCGTCGCAAATCGTTGTTTATGACCGTCCGGGCTTCGAGGGCCGCTCGCTGACAGTTGTCAATCCGTTGGAGGACTTCGCTCGCTCTGGCTTCAATGACCGGGCTGCGTCGGCGGTGGTTTTTGGCGACCAATGGGAGCTGTGTGAAGACAGCCGTTTCAATGGCCGTTGCGTTACCCTGCGTCCTGGCCGCTACCCGACTCTCGCCTCAGTAGGCATGGCGGATCGACTCTCGTCGGCGCGCGCCGTCAACCGCGACGCTGACCTTGTGGGACAGCGCGACGCTCCCCCAACGCCACCTCCGCAAGTGATTTTTTATGAACGGGAAGGATTCGAAGGTCGTTCATTCGCCGCGGATGCCCAGCTGGACGACTTCGCCCGTTCGGGCTTCAACGACCGCGCTACTTCTGTGGTCGTCATGGGTGGCCGTTGGGAGGCCTGCTCGGATGCGGGATTCCGTGGGCGCTGTGTCATTTTGCGGCCCGGCCGTTACACCTCACTGGCGGCCATGGGCATGAACAACAGTATTTCATCGGTGCGCATGGTTCGCCGGGACGTCGAGGTCGACAACACCCGTTATGCGCCTCCTCCGCTTCCGGTTTACGACAACCGCCGTCGCAATGAAGAGCGGCTTTATGAAGTCAAAATCACGTCCGTTCGAGCGGTGGTGGGCCCTGATCAGCAACGTTGTTGGCTAGAGCAGGCTCCTGTGACGCAAAACCGCGGCGATGCCAACGTGGGCGGTGCGGTGGTGGGCGCAATCATTGGTGGAATTCTGGGGCACCAGGTAGGCGGCGGCATCGGCAAAGACATTGCAACGGCCGGTGGCGCAATCGCTGGCGGCGTGATTGGGTCCAATGTGGGGCGTGACGGAAATGGACAACAAGTTCAGAGTCAAAACGTTCAGCGCTGCGAAACCACCACCAGCCAGGCAGCACCTGCCTATTGGGATGTTGTGTATTCGTTTCGGGGTCTGGAGCACCGCATCCAGATGACCACGCAGCCGGGCGCCACGATCACGGTCAATGAACAGGGTGAGCCAAGGGCCTGAATCTGCTGAGATCAGCCATTCAGGTTGTGTTCTTTAGCTTGGGTCACACATCTGAAAAGCCACCTTCACGGTGGCTTTTTTTAGACAATGCGCGGTTGTGATTACTGCAGCTTGAGCGTCACTGCCGGATTAGCCACACAAGTGGCTGAAGTGGTGTACTTTAGATTCGCAAAGCCCGCGGGCAGGCTGGCCTGCTGGGCGGTGAGTGCCTGCGAAATGGCGCCGTTGGAGGTGCTGCACGAGCCGGCTGCGACACCCGTAAAGCAGTAGTCCAGATTCAGTGGAACCGTGATGCCTGCAACAGTGACAACACCTGCCAAATTGACCCCGCAGGTGCCCGTTCCTCCGCCGACGCCGGTGCCTGTCGCCGTGAATACATTGCCGTCAACGGCGAAGGTCACGGTGCTGCCGGGTATGGCGGTCTTGTAGGCGGTGGTGTAGGCCGTTGAAAACGTGCCCCACTGTGCTGTATTGAAAGTCGAGTTGACCAAAGTTGGCAGGGTGACGCTGTTGAGCTGCAAATACTTTGACAAGCCGACCAGCGCCTTGCCATAGGCGTCCATGGAGCCGGTCACCACAGGCACGGTGGTTGCAAGGTTGACACCAGACAGCTGGAACTGGGTCGCCAGATTGGTGGCCGTGGTGTTGAAGGCCGCCGCCGTCGGCGTGGTGGCGGTACCAAAAGCGTAGGTGTACGCCATGGTGGTAAGCGGCGTCACCACGCCCGTCACACTGCCGCCATTGGCATTGACGACAACCTTGAGCGGCGTCGTCAGTGGCGTTGACGCGTTGGTGGCCTCGTCGGTGTAAGTGCCGCCATTGACTTCAACCACCACGTCGCCCGTAAACGGAACGTTGAGGGTGTAGGAGCCGCTCGCACCGGTGGTGGTGGTGCCCAGTACGGCGTTGGTGGCAGCATTTTTGACGGTAACGGTAGCCCCATTGACCGGCCCTTTGACGGCCGAGCCGCTGATGGTGGTGCTGGCGGCGGCGGGTGTCGTCGGGGTGGTTGGCGTTGCCGTGGCAACTGTGCCGTTTCCTCCACTACCGCCACAGGCTGCCAGGATGGCGGCCACCGAGATCACCGCCAGGGCGGGCAGAATTTTTGAACGCATGCAGAGCTCCAGAGAAATGAATAGATGGGAAGCGCAGTCTATGAGTTTGAGGGGATTAAGCCATCCCCCAAACCGGGGGGTCAGCCTGCCTGGCCGCGCTGCAGGGCATGGCGCGTCACGGTGGTTGGCTCAAACAGGGCCACCAGCGCATCCATCAAAACCTGCGCCTTGGCCGAGTGATCACCGCCAAAATTACAGACGTAGACATCCAGTGTCACGGCTTGCTGCTCGGGCCAGGTGTGCACGCACAAATGCGACTCGGCCAGCAAGACCGTGGCCGTCACACCAGATAAGCCCAAGTCAGTCGGCGGGAAGGTGTGAAACAGCTGCGCCACACTTTTCAGGCCCGCGGCTTCGACCGCCTGGCCGCAACGTTCGCCCAGCCGCTGGGCGTGAGTCAGCCAGTCAGCGTGGCAGCGGCACTGGTGAAGGTCAGCGGTCAGGTGGAGTCCTTGCATGGGCGTACTTTAGTTCACCCGCTTTGCTTCACCCGCCCGGCCCGCAAAAAACGCCCCGCTAAAATACAGGGCTAACCCTGATATTCCCCGACCCTCTCCCCCGGAACCCCCGATGGCAAATACTCAAATGATGGCCAATGCGATTCGCGCGCTGGCAATGGACGCTGTGCAACAAGCCAACTCGGGCCATCCTGGTGCCCCCATGGGCATGGCCGACATGGCGGTTGCGCTGTGGGGCAGCGGCTTGACCGATGCTGCAGGATCTCACCTCAAGCACAATCCGGCCAACCCCCACTGGTTTGACCGCGACCGCTTCGTGCTGTCCAACGGCCATGGGTCGATGCTGATTTACGCGCTGTTGCACCTCACCGGCTACAAGCTGCCGATGAACGAGCTCAAGAACTTCCGCCAGTTGCACAGCAAGACGGCAGGTCACCCCGAGTTCGGCATTACCCCCGGTGTAGAAACCACCACCGGCCCGCTGGGCCAGGGCATCACCAATGCGGTGGGCATGGCGCTGGCCGAGAAGCTGCTGGCCAAAGAGTTCAACCGCGAAGGGCATGAGGTCGTCAATCACAACACCTTTGTGTTCCTGGGCGATGGTTGCCTGATGGAAGGCATCAGCCACGAAGCGGTTGCGCTGGCGGGTGCCTGGAAGCTCAACAAGTTGGTGGCGCTGTATGACGACAACGGCATTTCCATCGACGGCCAGGTAGCGCCCTGGTTCATTGACAACACGGCCCTGCGCTTTGTGGCCTGCGGCTGGAACGTGATTGGCCCCATCGACGGCCAGGACGCTGCGGCCGTGGCCAAGGCCATTGCCGATGCCAAGAACAACGGCGAGCGCCCCACCCTGGTCATCTGCAAGACGGCCATTGGCTTTGGCTCACCCAACCGTGCCAACACGGCAAAGGCGCATGGCGAACCCCTGGGGGCCGAAGAAATCAAGCTGACGCGTGAATCGCTGGGCTGGACGAGCGCTCCTTTCACGATTCCCAAAGAGGTGTACGCCGACTGGGACGCGAAGGCGGCAGGCGCGGCAGCCGAGAAATCCTGGAACGAAAAATTTGCAGCCTACAAGGCCGCCTTCCCCGATCTGGCCAAAGAACTCACGCGCCGCATGAAGGGCGACCTGCCAAAGAACTTTGTGCAAACCGCCGTGGACACGGTGATTGCAGCCGATGCCAAAAAAGAAACAGTTGCATCGCGCAAGGCCTCGCAAATGGCGCTGGAGGCTTTCACCGCAGCGCTGCCGGAGTTGCTGGGCGGATCGGCCGACCTGACGGGCTCGAACCTGACCAACACCAAGTCCACGCCCAGCCTGCGCTTTGACTTAGCGGGCGAAGTGGTGCAAACCACGAACGCCGACGGTTCCAAAACGGGTGGCCGCCACATCAACTACGGCGTGCGCGAATTCGGCATGGCCGCCATCATGAACGGCATTGCGCTGCATGGTGGTTTCATTCCCTACGGTGGCACCTTTCTGACCTTCAGCGACTACAGCCGCAACGCCATCCGCATGGCGGCGCTGATGAAGCTGCGCGTGATTCATGTGTTCACGCATGACAGCATTGGCCTGGGCGAAGATGGTCCCACGCACCAGTCGATCGAGCACGCCGCCAGCCTGCGGTTGATTCCGAATCTGGACGTCTGGCGTCCGGGTGACACGGCTGAAACGGCCGTGGCGTGGACGGTTGCGCTGGGCAACAAAGCCAAACCGACCGCGCTGTTGCTGAGCCGCCAGAACATCGATTACGCGCCCAAAGGTGAATCAGAAGCGGTGTCCGACGCAGCCACCGATGCATCAATCGACGCATACGGCCTGGACGCCATCAGCAAGGGGGCTTACGTGCTGTCCGAGCCGTCAGAGGTGGGCCTGAAGAAAAAAGCCCAGGCGGTCATCATCGCGACCGGCTCTGAAGTGCAGCTAGCCCTTAAAGCACAAGCTCTGCTAGCTACTAAAAAAATAGCAACCCGTGTGGTTTCCATGCCCAGCAATACCACCTTCGATCAGCAAACTGAAGCCTATAAAAGTGCCGTGCTGCCCGCAGGAATTCCCCGCATCGCCGTCGAAATGGGCGTGACGGGCGGCTGGTGGAAGTACGGCTGCGCTGCCGTGGTGGGTATCGACACCTATGTCGAGTCGGCACCGGCACCGGTTTTGTTCAAGCTCTTTGGGTTTACACCGGTGAATGTGGCTGAAACAGTTCAGAAGGTGTTGATCAAACGCTAGGTCTGCCCCGCGTTTTTGGGGCATGCTGCTGCAAGTCGGGTTTTTGTTTTAACTTTTGGAGAGAGTCAATGGCAATCAAGCTAGGCATCAACGGCTTTGGCCGCATCGGTCGCAACGTCCTGCGCGCAGCAGTGCAAAACTTTTCGGACATCGAAATCGTTGGCATCAACGACCTGCTGGAGCCCGATTACCTGGCCTACATGCTGCAATACGACAGCGTGCACGGTCGCTTCAAGGGCAGCATTGCCGTGGAAGGCAACACCCTCATCGTGAACGGCAAGAAGATTCGCCTGACGCAAGAGCGTGACCCCGCCGCCCTCAAATGGAACGAGATCGGTGCCGACATCGTGCTGGAAGCCACCGGCCTGTTCCTGGACAAAGCTTCGGGTGAAAAACACCTGGCGGCGGGCGCGAAGAAGGTGATTTTCTCCGCCCCCAGCAAAGACGACACGCCCATGTTCGTCTTTGGCGTGAACGACAAGACCTACGCGGGGCAGGCCATCATCTCGAATGCGTCATGCACCACCAACTGCCTGGCACCCGTGGCCAAGGTGTTGCATGACAAGTGGGGCATCAAGCGCGGCCTGATGACCACGGTGCATGCTGCTACCGCCACGCAGAAGACGGTGGACGGCCCATCCAACAAAGACTGGCGCGGTGGCCGCGGCATTCTTGAAAACATCATTCCTTCCAGCACCGGTGCGGCCAAGGCCGTGGGCGTGGTGATTCCCGAGTTGAACAAGAAGCTCACCGGCATGTCGTTCCGCGTGCCAACCAGCGATGTGTCCGTGGTGGACCTGACCTGCGAGCTGAACAAGGAAGCCACGCTCAAGGAAATCTGCGCCGAGATGAAAGCCCAGAGCCAGGGTGCGCTGAAAGGTATTCTTGGCTACACCGAAGACAAGGTGGTGGCCACCGACTTCCGTGGCGAGACCTGCACCAGTGTGTTTGATGCCGACGCCAGCATTGCGCTGGATGGCACCTTTATCAAGGTGGTGGCCTGGTATGACAACGAATGGGGTTATTCCAACAAGTGCCTGGAGATGGTGCGCGTGGTGGCCAAGTAAACACCGGCTGAAGTTCGGACAGTAGCTCGACCAAATAGGGCAACTCAGTCTCCGAAACGATGCACTCTGGTAACCGGGTCGTCGTGTCGGGGTCTGCCGTCAACAGACGCCGACGTTGGAATCTCCGCGCCGAAACGCGCAAAGATCGGTAGTGTAGACAGTGGCGCCGCTATGGTGTGGCTCTGGCCGGGCTCATAGCGCTGACCGGTATGAAAATCAAACCATGCCGATGGCCCCTTGGGCAAATAGACGCTACGGGACGTGGCACCCTCAGTGACCACCGGCGCAATCAGCAAGTCTCGCCCCAGCATGAAGTCATCACTGTCAGCAAAGCAGTTGGCGTCATCGGGAAAGTCATAAAACGTCGGCCGGATGATGGGCTCATGGTGCGCGCTGGCGCGCTCGAACAGTGACCACAGGTACGGCATCAGGCTGTAGCGCAGCCGGATCGCCGCGACCACCTTGTCCGTCACTTCCGGGTGCAGCCAGGGCACGTTGACGGGGCTGCCAGGCTTCCAGGAGTTCATCACCATGCGCGGATTCAGGCAGCAGGCCTGGACCCAGCGCACCAGCAATTCGGCATTGGGTGACGGGCCGAAAAATCCACCCACGTCATGGCCCACATTGAACATGCCGGATAGCGACATCTGCAGGCCTGTGCGCAGGTTCCAGCGCAATGTTTCCCAGCTGGTGGTGTTGTCACCGGTCCAGGTCTGGGCATAACGTTGAATGCCCGGCGAGCCACCGCGCGTGACCGTGAACACGGGCTTGTCTGGCTGGTGCCTGGCCTGGGCTTCAAAGGTGGCGCGTGTCATCAGCAGGGCATGCAGCGGGCGGGCGCGGTGCATGGGGATGGGCTTGCCGAAGCCATCACACTGGGCGCCGTCGTCCATGATGGCGTATTCGTTGTTGTCGTTCCAGCCCACGTCAATGCCAAACTCAAGCACCTGCGCTTTCAAGCCTTTTTGCCACCATTCAATCGCCTCCGGCTGGGTGAAGTCGATGTGGGAGCCCACGCCGTCCCAGAACTGTTCAACCACCGGCTGGCCAGAGTCGGCGTCGCGAATGAACCCATTACCCGCCTTCAGTTCGGCATAGGCAGGGTGGTCGTCCAACAGGCAGGGCTTGATGTTGGCGACGACCTGCATGCCAGCGTCGTGAAACTTGGCGTTGAGCGTCTTTGGGTCTGGAAACTTCTCGTTGTTCCAGGTGAATACATAACGGCGCTTGCCGCGCGATGAATAGCCGGAGCCATAGTGAAACGCCGAGCAGGGCACACCTTCGGACTCAATGCGATCAATGAAGCCATTGAGCTGTTGCTGTGCGTCGGGTGCATCGGTCATTCCCATCGAGGTCTGGGCGTAACCCAGTGACCAGCGCGGCGGCAAATGGGTGCCACCCACAAGGCGTACAAATTGGGCAATCACCTCACCCGGCGTGGCCCCGGTCATGACGTAGTAGTCGAGATCGCCGTCGTCAATTTCGACGTAGCGAAACAGCTCGTGGTAGTTGTCGTGCTCGCACCCCAGATCGAAGGTGCAGGCAGACAGCGTGTCATAGTAAATGCCGTACCACTGACCCGTGGGCGCGCGCGTCAGCACAAAAGGCCAGTGCTTGTAGAGCGGGTCGCCGTGTTGCGGGTCGTAGCCTAGCGAATCAAGCGCCAGCGTGCGCAGGCGGCGGCCATGAAGGTCCAGCGGGCCGGTCTTGTCACCCAGGCCGTAGTAGCGCTCCGCCCGGTCGCGCTGAAGGTAATGCCGCACGCCCCCGGTACGCTGGCTTTCAAAATAGGCCGATGTGGCGCGGTCCTGAAATATCAGGCGGCCCTGGCTGTCGTGCCAGGCCAGGGCCAGCGGGTTTTCATCGACCGTGACTGACAGGGCCGTGGTGGTGAGTTGTGCTTTTCCATCAGCTTGTGTGATTTGTGCCGCAGGCTGGCTGAATCCGCCAAGCTCATCGCGTGGTCTGCCGCGCCAGGCCACGTCCTGGCCCGCAGTGGGCGCGATCGCCCAGGTGCGGGGCTCGCGATAGCCGGTGGCGGGTTGGTAGCGAACCCGCACCATCGACGGCTCCAGCACTTGAACTTCAAAGCTAGCACCGCCCGCCAGCGCCAGTTTGATACCGTGTGGGTTCACGTCTGCAAGACGCGCCAGTCCCAATGTTTTCATGAGGTTCCCAACGAAATGGCTTAGCCAGTAGACGACGCTACAGGCGCTGGCCATCCTTGTCAAAGCAATGCAGATGCTCTTTGGGCAAGGCCAGGCGCACCGTGTCGCCACCTCTGATGCCCGTTTGCCCGGCACACACCATCTCGAAGGGCGTGTCGGTGCCGACCGTGCCGAGCAACAGGCTGGTGGCACCCAGCTGCTCAACCTGCGAGACTTTCATCTGAACCGGGCCATCGTCAGACACGATGGCGTTTTCGGGCCGCAAACCAATGGTGTGGGTACCGGCGGGGAATAGAGCCGTGCCGGCTGGCATGGGCGGCAGCAAGGCTATCGGCAGAAAGTTCATGCGCGGGCTGCCAATGAAGCCGGCCACAAAAGTGTTGACAGGGCGGTTGTACAGCTCCAGCGGCGCGCCGATCTGCTCCACCTTGCCCGCGCGCAGCACGACGATCTTGTCGGCCATTGTCATGGCCTCGACCTGGTCGTGGGTGACGTAAATCATGGTGGCTTTGAGCCGGGCATGCAGATCCCGGATTTCCGAACGCATCGACACGCGCAGCTCGGCATCCAGATTGGACAACGGCTCATCAAACAAAAACAGTTTGGGCTCGCGCACAATGGCGCGCCCAATGGCGACACGCTGACGCTGCCCGCCGGAAAGCTGGGTGGGTTTGCGTTGCAGCAGTTCGCCAAGACGCAAGAGCGTGGCTGCGGCGCCTACTTTGGATTCGATCTCCGCCTTGGGCGTGCCAGAATTCTCCAGGCCAAACGCCATGTTGTCATAGACCGTCATGTGCGGGTACAGGGCATATGACTGAAACACCATGGCGCAGCCCCGGTGCGCCGCAGAAATGGCATTGACGTTTTGACCATCAATGCGGATGTCACCCGACGTGGGTGACTCCAGCCCGGCAATCACCCGCAACAAAGTGGATTTGCCGCAACCCGAAGGCCCGACAAACACCACGAACTCACCGTCTTTGACGTTCAGGTCGATGCCGTGAAGGATGGTGGTGCGGTCAAAGCTTTTGACAACCTTGCCAAGTTCAAGTGTGGCCACGGATGAGTCCTTATTTCACACCGGCACTGGCAATGCCGGTGGTGATGTATTTCTGCAAGAAAGCGAACACCAGTGTGATGGGCACCAGCGTGATGACGGTCATGGCCAGCAGGTAATGCCATTGCGTGTTGAGCTCGCCCTGGAATGAATTGAGCGCGAGTTGCAGGGTAAAAAACTCTGACTTGGACAAGACGATGAGCGGCAGCAAAAAGTCATTCCAGCGCCACATCACGGAGAAGATGGCCAGCACAGCCAGTGCCGGAGCCGCCAGCGGCAAGATGATCTTCCAGTAAATACGCCATTCACTCGCATGGTCCATGCGGGCAGCTTCCAGCAACTCATCTGGAATGGTGAGCATGTACTGGCGCAGCAAAAACACGCCGGTGGGCGTAGCGACGGCGGGCAGGATGACACCCCACAGGCTGTTGAGCAGGCCCACACTGTTGATGACCAGGAATACTGGCACCAGAATAATGGTGGGCGGAATCATCAGCGTGGCAATGATCAGCATGAACACCGCCTTCTGGCCCTTGAACTGGTATTTGGACAATGCAAATGCCGCCATGGAATTGATCAGCAGCGTGAGCAGCGTCGCCACCACCGTGATGAACACACTGTTCCACAGGTACTTGCCAAAGCTGAACTTGCCAAACAGATCGGTGTAGTTGCCGCCCGAGAACTTCAGTTCGTTGATGGGTTTGCGGTCATTGATGTTGACGCGAATCTCTGCATCGGGCTTCACCGGGTCGACCATCGTGGCCATGATGCCGATGCGCCGCACCTGGGCCATTTCGCGCGTCACACCCTTGTCGTCCTTGGTCATAAAGAGCGGCAGCGGCTTGTCATG
>JANOAP010000466.1:0-3788 GCA_031411175.1 Rhodoferax sp.
GCCCCACATGCTGTGGCGCCGATCTGCCCCCGCTCAAACACTACCGGCCCCGGGGCCGGTGCCAGATGTGCACGCCATCCGTCAGTTGCGGCTGCAGGCCAGCTGGCAACGCGACCGCTGGGTGGCGCGTCGGCGTGTGGCACTGCGCTGGGCACTTTGGTATGCGCGCCGCTATGCGCTGCCCGTGGCGCTACTGGTAGCCATAGCCCTCTGGGTGTGGCTAGGGCTAATACCGCGCGGGCTGACCCCTGCAGCTTCGCCCGCACCACCACCCGTTGCTGCGCCCGTGACAGCCATGCCCGAGCCATTGCAAGAACAACCCGGCAACCCGCCGGAAGCGGCATTGCAACTAAGGCTGCAAAGCGAGTTGCCCGCAGCACGTGCCAGTGCCCCCTCGTCCGCAGCGGCCGCGCCACAGACCGACAAGTTTCAAACCCCCAACCTCACGCCTGATAACTGGTTGCATAGCAAGGAGCCCTGACACCATGAGCCACAACCCTGCCAACACCCGTTTGGTTCCCACCGAGCGCCTCAGCGCCATCACCAGCCTGATCGCCGAAGGTGCCGAATTTGACGGCTCGTTCCAGACCAGCCGCGACCAGGGCATCAAGGTCGATGGCCGACTCAAAGGCAACATCACCTTCGAGACCGGCGGCACCGTGCATGTGGGTGCCACGGGTGTGATTGAAAACACCCGCATCGAGGCCGATTACATCTTCATCGAAGGCAAGATCATCGGCACCGTGATCGCCCGCAAGGCGCTTGAAATCACCGGCTCGGCCACCGTGATCGGCGACGCCAGCTACGACGAGCTGATCGACATGCACCCACGCGCCCGCGTGCGCGGCAAGATCGAATACCGCGGCGACATTGACGCTGTGCAGTCAAATTAAGCCGTCCCGGTCGCGGGCCTGATCATGTTTGGACCAAAAAGGCCGCTTTCGGCAGCGGCGGCTTACAGCTATGGCCCGGCATTTCACAGTGCCGGTGTGCCGCCTGGGATCAGCGCTTCAGGCACCCGTTACCATTGCGAAAAACCCAACGGAGACCCTGATGTCCGTCATTACCAACATTGAAGATCTGCGCGTTCTGGCGCAAAAGCGTGTGCCCCGCATGTTCTATGACTACGCCGATTCCGGCTCGTGGACTGAGAGCACCTACCGCGCCAATGAGGCCGACTTCCAGACCATCAAGCTGCGCCAGCGCGTGGCGGTGAACATGGAGAACCGCAGCACGGCCACCACCATGATCGGGCAGGACGTGGCCATGCCGGTGGCGATTGCGCCTACGGGCCTCACCGGCATGCAGCATGCGGATGGTGAAATTCTGGCGGCACGTGCGGCAAAGAAATTCGGAATTCCATTCACGCTGTCCACCATGAGCATCTGCTCAATTGAAGACGTGGCCGAGGGCACTGGCGGCCATCCCTTCTGGTTTCAGCTGTACATGATGAAAGACCGTGACTTCATTGAGCGGCTCATCGAACGTGCCAAAGCCGCGAAGTGCTCCGCGCTGGTGCTCACGCTGGATCTGCAAATCATCGGTCAGCGCCACAAGGATCTGAAAAACGGTCTGTCGGCTCCCCCCAAACTCTCGCTGGCGAACATTGTCAACCTGATGACCAAGCCGCGCTGGGGCCTGGGCATGCTGGGCACCAAACGGCGTGGCTTTGGCAACATCGTGGGGCATGTCAAGGGCGTGGAGAACATGGGTAGCCTGAGTGAATGGACGGCCAAACAGTTTGACCCGGCCCTGAACTGGAATGATGTGGAATGGATCAAGAAGCGCTGGGGCGGCAAGCTCGTCCTCAAGGGCATTCAGGACGTGGAAGACGCTCATCTGGCCGTCCTGAGCGGTGCAGATGCATTGATTGTGTCCAACCATGGTGGCCGTCAGCTGGATGGTGCGTCGTCCTCCATCCGCGCCCTGCCTGCTATTGTGGACGCGGTGGGCAGCCAGATCGAGGTGCACATGGATGGCGGCATCCGCAGCGGGCAGGACGTGCTCAAGGCGCGTGCCCTGGGCGCCCGCGGCACCTACATTGGCCGGTCCTTCCTCTACGGCCTGGGCGCCATGGGTGAAGCGGGCGTGACCAAGGCACTGGAAATCATCCACAAGGAGCTGGACTTGACCATGGCTTTTTGCGGCCACACCAACATCAAGACGGTGGACAAGGGGATTTTGCTGCCCGGCACCTTCTGAAGGCGGTAGATTGAACGCGGTAAGCATCCGCAGTTCAACCCCGCATCCATGCTACGCTTGGTGCCAGCATGGTCCCCCTATTTGGCAGATTGCAATTGTCAGGATTCGCTCGCTGGTTGCTGACACTGGCCGCAGTATTTGTGGTCCTGCCCAGCCATGCGCAAGCACCCGCGCCGCAGGCAGCGCCCGATTGGGCCAGCCTCATGTCAAACGGCGTGCGCGAACGCCAGCAAGGCCGCATCGACCTGGCCATTGACCATCTGCAACAGGCCGGGCGGCTTGCCCGCAGCAATACCCAGCAAATGCAGTCTGCCGGTGAGTTGGGTGCTGCCCTGCTGCAGGCCCGCAAGCTTGACCAGGCCGAAGCCCCGCTACGCCAGGCCCGTGAACTGGCACAGGGTAGCCAACGCGCCGACTATGAGCTGGCGCTGGGTAACCTGGCCCATCTGCGCAGGGATGCGTTCACCGCCAACCGCCACTACCATGCGGCATTGCAACTGGCGGACGAGCTGTCGGTCGTTTCGATCAAAGCCGGGTTGAACCTGGTCCGTTCTGAAGTGCCTGCCGAACGCCTGGCAAAACTGATGGCGCTGTCTGAAGCCATTGAGCGAACCCCGCCAGCCCGCGCAGATCCATCGCTTTACCTGAACCTGGGGCATCAGGCCCAAGCCCTGGGTGGGCCAGGTTTGCCACTGGCCTATCGCAGCCTGGAGCGCGCACGCACCCTGACTGCGGCCCAGCCGGGCTCACGGCTGCATCTGGAAAGCATCGACGGCCTGGCCCAACTCTATGAAGATCAGCGCCGGTTTCCCGAGGCCGTGCGCCTGACGCGCCTGGCACTGGACTACCTGCGCCGCGACGCACTTCACACCGGGGCCGACCTGCAGATTGCGCTGGAATGGCGGCTGGGGCGCATCTACGGCGTGCAGGGCCAAAGTGTGCAGGCCCAGGCCGCCTACCAGCGCGCGGTAGACCAGATTGAGCTGTTGCGCCAGGACATTCCGATTGACTATGACGATGGCCAGTCTTCTTACCGCACCACACTGGAGCCGGTATACCTGGGGCTGGTTGAAAGCCTGCTGCGGTCGGTTGACGCCCTGCCAGCCGCCCAGCAGCAGGCCGTGTTGCGACGGGCGCGGGATGCCATTGAGCTCGTCAAGCAGACCGAGTTGCAGGACTATCTGGGCGACCGCTGCGTGGTCGATGCCGTCAAAGGCGGCAGCGCCACTGTGATCCCGCCCGGCACCGCCGTGCTGTACCCGATTTCGTTTGCCGACCGGATGGAGCTGCTGGTAGAGACGGCTACCGGCCTGCACCGCTTGACCAGCCCGGTGACGAGTGCAACGGTGCAACAGGTGGCTGACTCATTGTCGCGGGAATTGCGCATCGAAAAGGGCAACTACCTGGCGGATGCGCGACGGCTTCATGACTGGATTCTCAAGCCACTGGACGCCCTGCTGGCGCAGGCATCCATCGACACCCTGGTGGTGGTCCCGGACGCCAGTCTGCGCACCGTGCCCATTGCCGCGCTGCATGACGGACGTCGCTTTGCCATCGAAAAATACGCCATTGCCACCGCCACCGGC
>JANOAP010000467.1:0-9549 GCA_031411175.1 Rhodoferax sp.
AGCAGGCGCGGCGTGCCAGCGAAGAAAACGCCCAGCTCAGGCGCAGCCTGCTTGATCTGCAAAACCAGATTGAGGCGATACGTGCCGATGTGGCCCGGCTCAGGGGCCAAAATGAACAACTGGTGCGTGACCTGGCAGACATCCAGCGCCAGCAAAAAGACGCAGCCCTGCTCATGGAGCAACGGATTCGCAAATTCGAGCCGACCAAGGTGTCTGCCGATGGCGTGGAGTTCATGGCGGAACCCGCCGAGAAGCGCGAGTTTGACGCTGCGCTGGCCGTCTTTCGCAAAGGCGACTTTGCGGCCTCTCAAACCGGTTTCGTGGACTTCCTGAGGCGCTACCCGCAAAGCGGATATGCCGCACCTGCCTTGTTCTGGCTTGGAAACGCCCAGTACGCTACACGGGACTACAAAGAGGCGGTCACCAATTTCCGCTCCCTGCTCAGTCTGGCGCCCGACCACGTGCGCGCGCCCGAGGCCGTGCTGTCCATTGCCAACTGTCAGGTTGAACTCAAAGACACCAAGAGCGCCCGCAAGACGCTGGAAGACTTGATCAAGGCCTATCCGCAATCAGAGGCCGCCGCCGCCGCCAAAGACCGCCTCACCCGACTTAAATAGCGGCCCAAATAGCGGCTCCGGTAGCGGCGCTTTAGGGTGCCCGTAAAATCGGGTGATGCAAGCCTCTGAACTGTCATCCCTCACCAGCCAGGTGCTGTGGGGCGGATTTTTCCTCTCCATGGTGTTTGGCGTCATTGCCCAGCGCACTCATTTTTGCACCATGGGTGCCGTGAGCGACATCGTCAACATGGGTGACTGGACGCGCATGCGGCAGTGGGGGCTCGCCGTGGGTGTCGCCATGGTCGGCTTTGGCGTTCTGGCCTACAGTGGGCAGATTGACCCTAGCAAAACTCTTTACACGTCGAACCGCTGGATCTGGCTCTCTGCCGCTGTGGGGGGGGGGCTGTTTGGTTTTGGCATGGTTTTGGCATCCGGTTGCGGCAGCAAGACCCTGGTGCGCATTGGTGGCGGAAGCCTCAAATCCATGATCGTCTTTATTGTGATGGGCCTGGCTGCATTTGCGACATTGAAGGGCATCACGGCGGTGCTACGGGTTGCAACGGTCGATAAAGTCGGTATCGACATGGCCTCAGGCACCTCACTGGCGCAATGGGCGAGCGCATCGTTCGGCCTCACAAGCCCGGCGGCGGCGCTGGCATGCGGCCTGGTTCTGGGCGGCGGTCTGTTGGCATGGGCGGCCATGGGCAAGGATTTCATGAATGTCGACAACCTGCTCGCTGGCCTGGGCATTGGCGGCGTGGTGGTTGCCATGTGGTGGCTTAGTGGCCATTTTGGGCACCTTGCTGAACATCCTGAAAGCTTGCAGGAGGCATTTCTTGCCACAAACTCCGGCAAGGCTGAAGCCTTGAGTTTCGTGGCACCGCTGGCCTACACACTGGACTGGCTCCTGTTTTTCAGTGACAAAAGCAAGGTGCTGACACTGGGTATTGTGTCTGTCGCGGGCGTCGTCGTCGGGTCCGCCATCTGCGCCCTTGTGACGGGAACGTTCCGTTGGGAAGGTTTTGGCAGCACGGAAGACATTGCCAACCATCTGGTCGGTGCCACCCTGATGGGCGTTGGCGGCGTGACGGCCATGGGGTGCACGGTCGGGCAAGGGCTGAGCGGTGTTTCTACCCTGAGTGCAACCAGTTTTGTCGCAGTGGCCGCCATCATTGCCGGGGCGGTCGCAGCTTTCCGGTACCAGGTCTGGCGACTTGACCGGATGGCCTGACAGGCGCATTCAATCGCATCCCATGGATACAACGCGCCGGTTTGGCGGCCTTGAACGGCTGTATGGTGTTGCAGGTGCCGCGAATATCCGCTCTGCGCATATTGCGGTTGTTGGCATTGGCGGTGTGGGTTCGTGGGCTGTTGAGGCACTGGCCCGCAGTGGGGTTGGCCGCTTGACCTTGATTGACCTGGACCATGTGTCCGAATCCAACATCAACCGACAGATACATGCGTTGGACTCCACGCTGGGGCAGGCCAAGGTTCTGGCCATGCAAGACCGCATTGCGCAGATCAACCCAGACTGCCACGTGACTTGCATTGACGAATTTGTGGAGCCGTCGAACTGGCCCGGCTTGCTGCCCGAAGGTGTCGATGCCGTGCTGGATGCCTGCGACCAGGTCAAGGCCAAAACAGCAATGGCGGCATGGGCCTTGAGATCAAAGGCCCTGCTTGTCTCCGTGGGTGCCGCGGGTGGCAAACGGCATGCGCATCTTGTAGATATCGATGACCTGAGCCTGACCACGCACGACCCCTTGCTCGCGCAGATGCGCTACCGCCTGCGCAAGGAGCATGGTGCCGCGCGCGAGGGCAAAAAAATCGGCGTGGCATGCGTGTTCAGCCGTGAAGCCGTGGCAGCACCTGACGCGTCATGTGCCGTTGATGGCCATGCCGAAGGTGACGGCAGCTTGAACTGCCACGGCTATGGTTCTGTGGTGAGTGTGACCGCGACATTCGGACAATGTGCAGCGGGCTGGCTCATGGACCAGATTTCACGCCGTACTTTGAGCTTGGCTGAGAAGAGTGCAAAAATCACGCTATAATTTAAGGCTTTGCAGCCTGATGTAAATCAGGTTGCAGCGGTTTTGCAGCATTGCTGTAAAACCATGTGGGGACGTTAGCTCAGTTGGTAGAGCAGCGGACTTTTAATCCGTTTGTCGTGGGTTCGACCCCCGCACGTCCCACCAGAATTTAAAGGCCCGAATGAAAATTCGGGCCTTTTCTCTTTGTATAGAAGAGAGCGGGAACTTAGCTCAGCTGGTAGAGCAGCGGACTCTTAATCCGTAGGTCGAGAGTTCGAATCTCTCAGTTCCCACCACCATTCCGAGAGCGAAACAGGCTGTCATGGTCTGTTTCCCTTGTCTTCTGGCGTAGCCATTGCGTAGCCTCGGAGTGCATTTTCGAGCCTGCTGGCCGCGATCTGCAAGCCCTCTGGCGCGACGTGCGCATATCTCTTGACCATTGAAAGCGTCTTCCAGCCGCCCAGCCGCTGCAGTTCATGGGTAGGCGTGCCCGCCTGACGGTGCCAAGTGGCAAACGTGTGCCTGAGGTCATGCCAGCGGAAATTATCGATCCCGGCCCTTATCAGGGCCCCCCGCCATGCCTTGGTTGACACTTGGGTGACTGGCTTTCCCCGGAAGGTAAAAACGTAAGCGGCGTGCCAATTTGCCGGGTAACGACGTCAATCGCGGCCTCGTTCATCGGCACGGCGTGGGCTTTGCCGTTCTTGTACTTTTCCGGCGGAATCACGGCATGGCAAAGTGCCAGGTTAACTTGCGTCCATTCCAACTGGCTCACATTTGCCTGACGCAGCCCGGTCGCAACAAAACCCACGTCAGCCAGGCCACCAACGACATGCGTGAGTTGGTGGCGGTACCTGGAAATGCGGGGAAAATGGAATCAAAGGTCACCACACAGATCGCCATGGGCCTACCCAAGGGCCTCGCCTGCGAAAAATCACTCAGACGCTCGAAAAATCAAATTCGTGGCGTCGATATCAACCACTGTTCGAACTCAGGTCCGACTCCTAGAAACACAAAGACTTATTAAATTAGTTCGCTGATGCTTGCATTGTTTATGCGGTCAATCGCCACACAATAAAATGGGAGCTGAAGCTCCCTTGTTATTTGCAGTGCCTGTATTAGGCTTGCTTGGCCTTGCGGCGGGTCAGGCCAAGACCTGCCAGTGCAACACCGAACAGTGCGAGGGATTCAGGTTCGGGGACCGTAGCATCCGTCCCGGTAAACGTAAGACTCCATGCCGCCAGTCTGCCAACATCGCTGCCAGCGCGATCAGAAACAAATAGCGTCCACGTACCGATTGCACTTTGCCCATCGTAGGAATCGAACGGATTAACAATTGCTCCAAAATCTACGTTGAAACTCCCTGTAAACGGAGCAGTGCCAACCCGTAGGTTAGTCGCCGCCTCGTCATCAAGGGTCGTTGATGTGAAACCGGACGGACATCCCAGACCGCCAAAGATGCCGCCCTCAGTAAATGCGTTTATCAAGACCGTCCGTGTTCCACCCGCCGAAAGCAATTCGATGTGCAGGTCTGGTACGCAGGTATGAGCGATCGAGAGGGTCAGGTTCACGTCCGTCAAATTGTTCAGCGCGGCACCAGAAAGGACCGAACTGATACCGGTCAGGTTGTTGTCGGGGATCGACACCGGCACGTTGGTGCTGTTGACAGTAATGACCGATGCGACGCTTTGGGTTGCCCAAATCGCCACTACTGCCAATAAGCCGATGGAAATGAGTTTTTTCACGTTTAAGGTCTTTCAATGAATGATAAATATGTAAGGCAAACAGTGTGCCAATAAGCTAACTCTATGAGTTCATTGAATCTACCGGAAGATTATGGAGCAACTCGTAAAGTTTTCCGACACCAATCGTTACCACCTATCGAGACCTCAAGTAGCAACCGATAAATCCAGACTTCCAATTCTTGTTGCCTGCCAAAGCCTCGCCACGCCTAATCTAGTTGAGTGGGAGAATGGCAATAGAATTCGCCCGTTGAACATCTGGTCGCACTCTTGATCCCTGACGCAGCCATCGCAAGATGGTTACAGGCTCAGCGATTGTGCTGGGTTTCATTTTTGGGTGCGGGCAAGCTGCAGCAGGCTGTAAGCGCCTGCGCCAAAAAGCTGGAGCCACCGTGCAGCCCTATGCAGCCTCTGCCCGCATGGTGCGCAGCGAGGCTGAGCTGGATGCCTGGTTAGGTGAAGTGCGCCAAGCGGCTCAGGCCAAGCTCAAGTCCGGCCCCGTGCAGTTTTGAATGAAATGACTATAATGTACATATATTACGTACATAAAGGAATTTTATGTCTATCTCCATCGCCCAATCCCGCCAGCAACTGTCGGCCCTGATCGCCGCAGCCCAGCAGGCGCCCCAGGTCATTACCAACCGCAACACGCCGGTGGCGGTGCTGGTCTCCGCAGACTACTTTGCCCGCAACGAGGCAGCTGTCAAACCCGTGGCAGAGAGTTTTTACAGCCAAGTGCTGCAACTGCGTGAGGCTTTTCCGCCGCAAGACGACACCGGCCTGGTTGGGGCAGACGCCGCCGCGCGTCCATCGGCTTGGCAGCGCGCCAATGCCTTTTCAGACCCTGCTTAAAGGCACATAGCGTGAGCGCCACCATCGTTCTGGTAGACACCAACGTCATCAGTGAGTTTGTTAAAAGCACCCCCGACGCGCAGGTCATGCGCTGGCTGCAGACGGTGCAACACATGGCCATCTCGGCCATCACACTGGAAGAAGCCCACTTCGGGCTGGCCTGGCAGCCCAACACCCGCAAACTGGCGTTGTTCAATGCGCTGGTGGAACGCCTGCACGCGGTGTACCCCATCACCCCCGCCATTGCACAGCGTGGCGGCGCATTGCGCGGCCAGTTCCAGGCCCAGGGCATCACGCGCAGCGCCCCCGACATGCTGATTGCCGCCACCGCCATCGAGCACCAGCTGGTGCTGGCCACCCGCAACGTGCGTGACTTTCTGGGCTGTGGCGTACAAGTAGTCAACCCGTTTGATGGTTTTTAAGCCAAATGTGCCTCTAGCCCCCGTAGAACGTGCTAAAGCAGCTACTAAAAAAGTAGCAACATGAAAACAGCACTCCCCCGCGAACACCGCCGCATCCTGGAGAGCACGGTCGCCCAGGCCTGGCAGAAATGGCGATTGAAAAGGGGGCGAAATCGCTGCTGCTTCCGGTGGCCTGTCGCAAGCAGTTGTTTGAATTGTCCGACGATATGGCGACCAAGCTCGACATCGAGTTCTACCAGGACGCACGAGATGCGTTGATGAAGGCATTGTTGAGTTTATTGAGGCCACTGCCATGTCGGGCAAACTGAAGATCGACAGGCCGGATGGGCCTGGTGCAATCGCGCGCAAACTCAGGCCGATTGGCCTTCCAGCTCGCTCGACAGGGCCAGCCATTTTTCCTCAAGGCTCTGCAATTCGTCATTCACCAGTTTGAGGCGCTTGCCCAGATCGGCAATGTCTGCGGGCAGGGGCGAGGCCGCCAGGCGGCCCTCCAACGTTGCACCTTCGCCGTTCAGGGTCTTCATGCGCTCTTCAATTTGAGTCAGCTCGCGCTGCGCGTTTGAGCTTTTTGCCTTGCTCATGGGTTTGGTGGGCTCACTGACTGGCTTGCTAACTTCCTTCGCATTTTTGGCAGTGGCCTTGGCCTGGCGGTTGCTGGCTTCCTTGATCTCTTCGCGCTGGCGCTTGGCTTCGTCCAGCAGGTAGCGCTGGTAGTCGTCCAGGTCGCCATCAAACGGCTCTACGCCGCCGCGCGACACCATCCAGAATTCATCGCACACGGCCCGCAAAAGGGCGCGGTCGTGGCTCACCAGCATCACCGTGCCTTCAAACTCGTTCAGCGCCATGCTCAGGGCTTCACGCGTGGCCAGGTCCAGGTGGTTGGTGGGCTCGTCCAGCAGCAGCAGGTTGGGGCGCTGCCACACGATCATGCACAGCACCAGGCGGGCTTTTTCGCCGCCGCTCATGCTGCCCACGGCCTGCTTGACCATGTCGCCGCCAAAGTTGAAGGTGCCCAGAAAGCTGCGCAAGTCCTGTTCACGGGTCTGCTGCCCGGCAATCTTGCCGGCCGCCGTCATCTCGCGCACCAGGCGAATCATGTGCTCCAGGGGCGTGTCGGCGGGGCGCAGCACGTCCAGCTCCTGCTGGGCAAAGTAACCAATGTTCAGGCCCTTGCCTTCGGTGATCTCGCCACCGGTTTCCTTCAGCGCACGCGCCACGGTTTTCACAAGGGTGGATTTGCCCTGGCCGTTGGCCCCCAGAATGCCGATGCGCTGGCCTGCTAGCACCGAGCGACTCACGTTGTTCACGATCACCGTGGGCGGTGTGCCTTCGGGCGAGCCTTCGGGCGGCGGGTAACCAAAACTGGCCCCCGACATCGACAGCATGGGGTTAGGCAGGTTGGCGGGCTCCTTGAATTCAAAGGTGAAGTCGGCATCGGCCAGCAGAGGCGCAATTTTCTCCATGCGGTCCAGCGCCTTGACCCGGCTTTGCGCCTGCTTGGCCTTGCTGGCCTTGGCCTTAAAGCGGGCAATGAACTTTTGCAGGTGGGCAATCTTGTCCTGCTGCTTGGAATAGGCGGTTTGCTGCAATGCCATCTGCTCGGCACGCATGTCTTCAAACTTGCTGTAGTTGCCGCCGTAGCGCACCAATTTTGCAGCGTCAATGTGCAGGGTGACGTTGGTTACCGCGTCCAGAAACTCGCGGTCGTGGCTGATGACGACTATGGTGCCTTCATATCGCTTGAGCCAGGCTTCCAGCCACACCAGCGCATCCAGATCCAGGTGGTTGGTGGGCTCGTCCAGCAGCAACAAATCCGACGGGCACATCAGCGCACGGGCCAGTTGCAGGCGCATGCGCCAGCCGCCAGAGAAGCTGTTCACCGGGTTGGTCAGCTCGGTGGTCTTGAAACCCAGGCCGAGGATCAGCGCCTGGGCGCGGGCTGGTGCATCGTGCGCGCCAGCGTCTTGCAGCGCCATGTAGGCGTGGGCCATGCGGTCATAGTCGTCGGTGGCTTCAGAGGCGGTGACTTCTTCTTGTGCGGCCAACAGCACGGTGTCGCCTTCCACCACGAAATCGGTGGCGCTTTGATCGGTCTCAGGCATGTCCTGGGCCACCTGGCCCATGCGCCACTGGGCGGGGATGTAGTACTCGCCCGCGTCTTCGTGCAGGCCACCATTAAGCAACGCAAACAGAGACGATTTGCCCGCGCCATTGCGGCCCACCAGGCCCACTTTTTCGCCAGGGTTCAGGGTGACGGACGCGCCGTCCAGCAACATTTTGGCGCTACGGCGCAGGGTGACGTTTTTAAGAGTAATCATTGAATAGTGAAAATAGGCGCAGCACACAAAAGTGCTGCGTCACGCCCGGGTGTATAAGTCCAGACCCAGGTAGACCAAGTTGGTGCTGGCGTGTTCCTTGAATTGCGCAACGGGTACAAAACCCAGTTGCCGATACAAAGTCAGCGCCCGGCTATTGTCGTCCCAAGTGCTGATGGCCGCTGTGTGGTAGCCCGCTTCGGGGGCACGGGCAATCAGCTGATGGGTGAGCGCACGGGCAATGCCGTGCCGCCGGAAATCGCTGCGCACATACACGCGCTTGATTTCCGCCATGCCTGCTGTGGCGGTGGGTGCAAAGGCACCGCAGCCTGCCAGCTCGCCATTCCAGTAGGCGAAGAAAACGCAACCACCCGGGGCGGCGTAGCGGCCCGGCAGGTGGTCTATGTCTTTCCAGATGCTGCTGTTTTTGGGGTCAGACAGGTCGCTGTGGGCGTACTCCAGCAGCAGGTTTTTGAAGGTTTCAAACTCTGCGGGCGTGGCAATTTCAACCAGGGTCAGCATCAGCCTGCGCTCCCGCTGCCGCCCGTGGCCTGGCTTTGCACCAGCGCTTCTCGGGTGACCAGCAGCACCTGGTCTTCGCCTGCGCTGGTTTGCAGCCACACCACTTCAAGAAAGGGAAAAGCAGCTTCAAAAAAATCCCGCTCATTGCCGACTTCCAGCACCAGCACAGCCTGCGGGCTCATGTGGGCCGGGGCATCGCGCAGCAAGCCGCGAATGAAGTCCATGCCGTCGGTGCCGCCTTGCAGGTTGCCGTCCAGCGCCAGTGTGGGTTCGGCCTTGTATTCAGGGGGCAGGGCAGCCATGCTTTGGGCATTGACGTAGGGCGGGTTGCACAGGATCAGGTCGTAGGGGCCAGGGGTACGGGTCAGGCCATCAGAAGGTACCAGCGTGATGCGCTCTTGCAGGCAGTGTTTGTCCACGTTGATGCGGGCCACGGCCAGCGCATCGGCGGAAACGTCAGACGCTTCCACCTGCACATCCGGGTAGACCATGGCCGCCAGCACGGCCAGGCTGCCGTTGCCGGTGCACAGGTCCAGCACGCGCTGCGTGTGGTCGCCCAGCCAGTAGTCAATGCCGCCATCCACCAGCAGCTCGGCAATGAAAGAGCGCGGCACGATGGCGCGCTCATCCACATAAAACGGCACGCCTTGCAACCAGGCCTCTTGGGTGAGGTAGGCGGCGGGTTTACGGGTTTTGATGCGTGCTATTAAAAGAATAGCTATCTCAGCCCGTTTTTCGGGGGCTACAGCCCGTTTTGCCACTGAATCCGGGCCATCCAGCGGGGAATCAAGGGGCAGGCCAAGTTGCCAGAGCACCAGCCAGGCGGCTTCATCAAACGCGTTGGTGGTGCCATGACCAAAGGCCACGCCTGCTGTTTCAAGCTGGGTGGCACTTTGTTCGATGAGTTCAAGGACGGACATGGGCCAGGTTTTCCAGCACGCGCCGGTAAATGTTCTTCAGTGGCTCAATGTCGGCCACGGCTAGATGCTCGTCAATTTTGTGAATGGTCGCGTTGGGGGGCCCCAGCTCAATGACCTGCGGGCAGACTTTGGCGATGAAACGCCCGTCACTGGTGCCACCTGTGGTGGACAGCGCGGTGGTGATACCGG
>JANOAP010000468.1:0-2564 GCA_031411175.1 Rhodoferax sp.
CCATCGGCTGGTGGGCTTGCACGGTCACGGCCCGGCACATGGGTGTGCTCGACCCCGGCAGCATTGTTTGGGACGAAGTTGTGGCCTTTTGGCTGGTGCTGTGGCTGGTTTCGCCCACAGGCTTGGTCGGGCAGGCTATGGCGTTTGGCCTGTTCCGGTTTTTTGATGCGGTCAAACCCGGCCCGGTGGGCTGGGCCGACCAGCTCTTCCATGGCGTAGACCCGCACACCGACCCCGCCGCCTGGCGCAAGGCGGGCTTTGGCATTTTGTTCGACGACTTGGTGGCGGCGGGCTGCACCCTGCTGGTGATAGCGCTCTGGCGCTTTGGCCTATGACCGAGATGGCCACTACCGCATCCGTCGATTCGCTATCAAAAGAGAAGCTGCTCCCGCACTATCCATGCGCTCTAGTGGCCAATTTACTCATAAAACACGGCTGGATGCTGGCCACCGCCGAGAGCTGCACCGGCGGCATGATTGCAGCCGCCTGCACCGACCTGTCAGGCTCCAGCACCTGGTTTGAACGCGGCTTCGTGACCTATTCCAATGAAGCCAAAACCGAGCTGCTGGGCGTGGCCCCCGCGTTGATCCGTGACCACGGTGCCGTCAGCGAGCCCGTGGCCCGCGCCATGGCCCAGGGTGCCATCGAGCGATCCAGAGCGCAGGTGGCGGTCGCGGTGACCGGCGTGGCCGGGCCGACGGGCGGCAGCGCTGAAAAACCAGTGGGCACCGTGTGGTTCGGCTTTGCAACACCAGGGGGCGTGGTGACCGAATTGCGCCGGTTTGAGGGGGACCGCGTCGCAGTGCGGGCCGCGACGGTGCAGCATGCCTTGCTGCGGCTGGTTGAAATCCTGTCGCCGGGTCGTTCTGGCTAAAACGTCAGGGTCAGCGGCGTTCAGTCGACGACGCGCCGCTCAGCAGGTAAAGCCCAAACAGCAGCACCATCGCACCGTCGATGAACAGAGCCGGGCGAAACGCCTGCAACGCGGGTTCGTTCCAGCCCATCGCCACGATCACACACAGGCCGAGCTTCTCCACCGCCGCGGCGATCACCACCGGGCGGCGAATTTCAACATGGCTGGCGGCGTAGAACAGCAAGGCACCAAAACAAAAGGCCATCAGGCCCCAGTGTTTGGCAAAGGCAATGCCGGCCTCTTTGCCCGCGCTCATGCCCAGTAGGCCCATGGTCGACCAAGGCAGGAAAAACATGGCGATAGGCAGCATGGTGAGAATGCCGGTGATGCACAAAATCTTCGTGAAATGCTTGACGACCATGGGAATCTCCAATCGGGTTCAGCTCAAAAAATGACAGTTTCAAAAAATGCAGCGACCTGCGGGTTTTACCACGCATCAATCGTCATGGCGCTGCCGGGCGGCTCAATGCGTGACGATTGCAAGCCGCGCACCAGCCAGTCGCGCGTGTGAGCCGGGTCAATCACGGCATCTATCTCCAGCATCGTCGCCATGTTGATGGCGCTGCCGTTGTCGTACTGCTTGGCGACCAGGGACTGGTACAGCGCGTCACGCTGCGGGCCTTCAGGCAGGGCTTCCAGCTCCTTGCGATAGCCCAGGCGCACGGCCCCTTCCAGCCCCATGCCGCCGAACTCGCCGGTTGGCCAGGAGATGGTGAAAACCGGTGCCAGAAAGCCGCCCGCTGTCATGGCCATGGCGCCCAGCCCGTAGCCCTTGCGAAGCACTACGGCAAACAGTGGCACGCGCAGGTGGGCAGCCACCACAAACATGCGGCTCACGTGCCGCACCTGAGCCAGCTCTTCAATGGCGGGGCCCACCATGAAGCCCGGCGTGTCCACAAAGCTGATCAGCGGCAGGCCATGAGCGTTACACAACTGCAAGAAGCGCGCGCATTTGTCTGCCGCGTCTGCGTCAATTGCGCCACCCAGATGATGCGGGTTGTTGGCGATCAAGCCCACGGGCCGACCTTCAATGCGGCCCAGCGCGGTGTGAATGCCCTTGCCAAAACCGGTGCGCAGGAACAGCGCACTGCCCTCGTCCACCACGCCGGTGATGGCCGCACGGGTGTCGTACACGCGCAGCCGGTTTTCGGGCACCACCTGGCGCAGGCGGATCGCATCGGGTGCTTTTGAGCCCAGCGCCACACCTCCAATGGCCCCCTGGAAGAACGACAGGTAATGTTTGGCAGCGGCCACGGCTTGCGCCTCATCGTCCACCAGGATGTCGATCACCCCATTGGCATGCTGCACGCTGCTGGGGCCAATCTGCTCGGGCTTGAAAACGCCCAGGCCACCGCCCTCCACCATGGCCGGGCCACCCATGCCGATGTTGCTGTTCTTGGTGGCGATGATCACGTCGGCACAGCCCAGCAGCGAGGCGTTGCCCGCAAAGCAGCGCCCCGCCACAATGCCCACCACCGGCACCTGGCCGTTCAGCTTGGCAAAGCTGGAAAACGTGCCCGTGTGCAGGCCCGCCACCGAGGCCGTGTCTACGTCGCCAGGGCGGCCACCACCCCCTTCGGCAAACAGCACCACCGGCAGCTTTTGTTGCAGGGCCACGCCCAGCAGGCGGTCGGTCTTCTGGTGGTTGCGC
>JANOAP010000469.1:0-9894 GCA_031411175.1 Rhodoferax sp.
CGCTGGTGATGCGCTCGGAAAAAGTAGGCTCCCAGACCGTGCTGGCCAGCATCGTGCAAATGGTCATTCAGGCACAGCGCTCGCGTGCGCCGATGCAGCGCATGGCGGACCAAGTGGCGGGTTACTTCGTCGTCTCCGTGGTCGGTATTGCGCTGCTGACGTTTGTCGTGTGGGGGCTGGTCGGGCCCGAGCCCAGCTGGGTCTACGGTCTGATCAATGCCGTAGCCGTGCTCATCATCGCCTGTCCCTGCGCGCTGGGTCTGGCCACTCCCATGTCCATCATGGTCGCCACGGGCAAGGCGGCCACCCAAGGCGTGCTGTTTCGTGATGCGGCGGCCATTGAAAACTTTCGCAAGGTCGACACGCTGATCGTGGACAAGACGGGTACGCTGACCGAAGGAAAACCAAAATTTGACCGCGTTGTTGCATCACCGGGTTTCACCGAAGACGAAGTGCTGCGCCTTGCGGCCAGTCTCGACCAGGGCAGCGAGCATCCCTTGGGCGACACCATTGTCAATGCCGCCAGAGAGCGCAAGCTGACACTTGACAAGGTCGATGGGTTTGAGTCCAGCACCGGCATGGGTGTGCGTGGCAGCGTCGGCGGCAAAACATTGGCCCTGGGCAGCACCGCGCTGATGGCCCAATTGGGCGTGGCGGTCGAGCCCTTGAAAGTGCAGGCGGAGGCCTTGCGCGCCTCAGGCGCCAGCGTGATGTTCCTAGCCGTGGATAGCCAAAGCGCCGGTTTGCTGGCTGTGTCCGATCCGATCAAGGCCCGCACCGCAGAGGCCCTGGCTGCGCTGAAGGCGGCAGGCATACGGGTGATCATGGCCACGGGTGACGGCCTGACAACGGCGAAAGCAGTCGCCGCCAAATTGGGCATTGACGAGGTTCATGGCGAGGTCAAACCTGCCGACAAACTGGCCATGGTGACCAAGTTGCAGCAGGAGGGCCGCATCGTCGCCATGGCCGGGGACGGTATCAACGACGCCCCGGCGCTGGCCAAGGCCGACGTGGGTGTGGCCATGGGCACCGGCACGGACGTGGCGATGAACAGCGCACAGGTCACCCTGGTGAAAGGCGATTTGCGCGGCATTGCCCAGGCGCGCATCATCTCGCAGGACACCATTGCCAACATGAAACAAAACCTCGGCTTCGCCTTTATCTACAACGCCCTGGGCGTGCCATTGGCAGCCGGTGTGTTGTTCCCGTTTACCGGCTGGCTTCTTTCCCCCATGATCGCGGCGCTGGCAATGAGTTTGAGTTCGGTGTCCGTGATCGGCAATGCGCTGCGCCTGCGGGGCGTGAAGCCACCACCACCGTCGACCCCCAGGTAATCCTCACTTCACTGATCGCCATTCATGGATATTTTCGCGCATGCTTTGTGGGCCGGTGTCGGCATGACGCTCGCGCGCAGGCGCATGCCCATCGCGCCAAGCACTGTGGCCCTGACTGTGGGGTTGGCGACGGTGCCCGACCTGTTGCATTTGCTGCCCATCATCGGCTGGTGGGTGGTGGGAGATGGCTCGTTTGCCGCGGTGCAGGCCTATGCGGTTGCCGTGCCAGGCCAGGAGCCGCAGTTGCCGCCGCTGGTCAACCTCTGGTCCCACCACCTGCACTGCGCAACACACAGCGCCGTCCTGGCCGGTGCCCTCACACTGTTGTTGTGGGCAGCGCTGCGATCGTTTTGGATACCACTGCTGGGCTGGTGGTCGCATATCGTCATCGACCTGTTCACCCATTCAGCGGACTTTTACCCGGTGCCCGTGCTGTACCCCTTGAGCGACCGCAGTTTCAACGGCTTGCCCTGGAACACACCCTGGTTCATGCTGCTGAACTACGCACTGCTGGGTGGGGCAATAGTGTGGCTACTCAAAACCCGCAAAGTAAAGCTGTCCAGCCCGGACGCGAATCAGAAAGGCTGACAAGCGCTGGCAGTTATGGCCTCAAATTACTTGGTGTAACAAAGCACCAGGACGGTTCAGCTGCCAGGTCATCTCATCAGCCCCAAGAGCGACCCGCCAGTTTGCGCAATTCGCTGTACCACAGCACCACGCTGGCCATCGCAGCGCACAGCAACCACTGGTCCAACGCCAGCGGCAACGTGCCGAACGCAAGGTTGAGGAAATCAACCTGGACCACAGCCACCTGCATCAGCACGGACAGCGTAACCGCACCCCAAAGCCAGCGGTTGTCGAACAAATGGGTGAACGCGCTGACAGTGTCCGAACGCACCGTAAAGCAGCTGAACAAACTGGTGAACACCAGCACCGTAAAGCCAGCGGTGCGTGCCGTCGTGATGTCGTGCGTACCCTCGACTAACCCGCCAGGCAAGAAGATATCGAGCGTCAACAGCGTGACTGCGGCGATCACCAGACCCGTCTGGACCACGGTGGCCCACATGCTCGCATTGATCACCCGATCATTGAGGTGGCGCGGCTTTCGGGTCATGAGGTCGTCGGCAGGTGGGTCTACACCCATGGCAAGCGCAGGTCCCAAGTCAGTGACAAGGTTGATCCACAACAATTGTGTGGCAAGCAACGGCAACACCACCGCCTCACCAGCGAGCGCTGTGGATCTCAATCCGATCACCCCGGCTCCCACCACACCCAGAAAAACCGTCAACACTTCACCCATGTTCGTGGACAGCAGGTACAGCAAGAACTTGCGGATGTTGTCCAGGATGGCGCGCCCTTCGCGCACAGCCTCAACGATGGTCGCAAAGTTGTCATCGGCGAGGATCATCTTGGCCGCCTCCTTCGTCACCTCGCTGCCGGTCATTCCCATGGCGACGCCAATGTCGGCCGCCTTCAGCGCGGGCGCATCATTGACGCCGTCACCCGTCATCGCCACGATATTGCCCTCGGCCTGAAGTGCGTCGACGATGCGCAGCTTGTGGGCCGGCGACACCCGGGCGTAGACCAAGGTCGTGCGTACGGCTGAAGCAAAAGACGCACCGTCCAGCGCATCCAGTTGCAGCCCGGTCAGGGCGCCGGCGCCGGGCGCCACAATTCCGAGATCGGCCGCTATGCGGGCGGCCGTCCGCGGGTGGTCGCCGGTGATCATGATCACACGGATGCCCGCCCGGCGCGCTTCGCGGATGGCCACTGCCGCCTCCTCGCGCGGCGGATCAATCATGCCGACAGTGCCCACGAAGACCAGATCGCGTTCCAGCGAATCGGCCGCAGCGGAATCCTCGCCAGAATCGAGGGGCCGATAGGCGACGGCCAGTGTGCGCAGCGCTGCGTCCGACAATGTATCGACATCGGCCAGCAGCCGCGCCCGCAGCGTGGCATCCAGCCCGACGATCTCCCTACCCACTCGCACCCGATTGCAACGCGCGAGCAGCACGTCTGGCGCGCCCTTGGTGATCATCACGATCTGGTCGCCATGTTCATGGTCGCGGTTGATCGTTGTCATCAGCTTGCGCTCTGACGTGAACGGAATTTCGCCAATGCGCTCGAAGCGTCGTTCACGCCGCTCGGTCACGCCCAGCTTGCGCTCGGCCACCAGGAAAGCGGCTTCGGTGGGGTCGCCGTGGATCTCCCACCCGGCGCCCGCCGTTTGGCGCAGGTCGGCGTTACCAGCCAGGCAGCCGCCGCTCAGCAGCACGATGTTTTCGGTGCGCAGCGGCCCGGGGACGAGCTCGGCGCCGGCATGCTCGACCCGACCTTCGGGCGCATACCCCACCCCGCTGACGTGGGTGTCGCCGGAGGCCGTCATCACCCGCTCAATGGTCATCTCAGAGCGGGTCAGTGTGCCGGTCTTGTCGGAGCAGATGACCGAAGCGGAGCCCAGCGTCTCCACCGACGACAGATTCTTGACAATGGCGTGATGCTTGGCCATGCGCTGCACACCCAACGCGAGCACCACCGACAGGATGGCGGGCAGCCCCTCAGGAACCACTGCCACCGCGAGCGCCACGCCCAGCAAGAGAACATGAACGACATCGGCGGCAGTGTGGGTCTGCGAGACCAGCAGGATTGCCGTCACCACCACGACGGCGATGATGACGACGGCGACGCCAAGGGTCCGACCGATGCGCGCGATTTCCTTCTCCAGCGGGGTTGGCTCTTCGACGGTCGCTTCGAGCAAGGCCGCGACGCTGCCCATCTGGGTGTCCATGCCGGTGGCGGTGACCACCGCGCGGCCCGCGCCCTGCACGACGGCAGTACCCTTGAATACCATGTCAAGCTGGTCGCCCAACGCCGCCGGCCCGGGCAGCGTGACTGCGTTCTTCAGCACAGCGTCGCTTTCACCTGTCAGATAGGCTTCCTGCACACGCAATGCCGCCGCCTGGACCAGTCGCGCGTCGGCGCCGACGGCATCACCCTCCGCCAGCACCAGCAAGTCTCCACGCACCAGATTGGCGCTCGGCACGCGCTGCAGCTTGCCGTCGCGCACGACGGCAGCGGTCGTGGCGGTCATTTTGGCGAGTGCGGCCACGGCGTTCTGAGCTTTGGCTTCCTGCACGTGGCCGAGCACGCCGTTGAGCAGAACGATCGCCGCGATGACGATGGCATCTACTGGCCAGCCCACGCGGCCTTCGATCACCCACGCGACCAGCGCGATGGCCACGGCAGCCAGCAACAGGTAGATCAGCGGATGCTGAAACTGCGACAGGAAGCGCCGCCATCTGGGCACTTGCGGTGCCGCGCGGAGTTCGTTGGGTCCGAACTGCGCGAGTCGGCGCGATGCCTCCCCCGATGTGAGGCCACTCTCGATATCCACACCGAGGGCCAGTGCCACCGCGTCGGCAGCCATGACAGACGGATCAGACTGGCTGGCGGCACTTGCCAATTCATGATCCCGTTTTGTGGAGGCAATTGCTGCTGTTTGCATGGTCACGCAACCAGGGCGCAGGTATGGCGCGCGATCTGCTCTTCCTCTCGTGACGCGAGCACTTCCACAGCGCAACGCGATGTGCCGTCGCTAACGGGATTGCACGCAGCCTGGTTTCGCGCCTCGTCAAGGCAGACGCCGATCCAGGACAAGCCTTTGCAGATGGCAGATCGCACCAGCGCATCGTTTTCTCCAATGCCACCCGTGAAAACAAGCAGATCAATACCATCCAGCGCAACGGTCATGGCGGCAATCTGTTTGCCCACGGAGTAGCAAAACATCTGGATCGCAAGCCGTGCATCTGCGATTGACAAAGCGGCCTCATGCAGACGCCGCATGTCACTGCTGACACCTGAAATCCCCAGCAGGCCAGAGCGGTGATCGACCAACTCAGCGAGCATGGCTGCATCAAACTTCTTTTCACGCACGAGGTAAAGCAAAACACCCGGATCAAGATCGCCCGTGCGCGTGCCCATGACCACGCCTCCGGTGGGTGTCAAACCCATGCCGGTGTCGATGGATTTTCCGCATTTGACCGCCGTGACGCTCGCGCCATTTCCGAGGTGGACTATGACCACCCGGTCAGCAACATCAGGCCCGAGGTAATGCAGGATCGATTCAAGAGAAATGCCATGAAAACCGTACCGCTGGATGCCCTCCAGTTGCAACTCTCTGGGAATGGGCAGCACGCGCGCCACGTCCGGCAGGCCCGAGTGAAAGCTGGTGTCGAAACACGCCACCTGGGGCAGCCCGGGAAAGCGCTCCTGGGCAAGGCGAATGAACGATAGCGCTGCTGGCATGTGCAGGGGCGCAAAAGCGACCGCCGCTTCAAGCTTCTGCACCACCGAAGCGTCGATCAGGCAATGCTGGCGCAACGCCGACCCACCATGCACTATGCGATGCCCAATGGCGGCGGGTGCCGGCGCTTTGGACTTGGCCAGAAGTTTTGCGACACCGGCAACGGCTTCTTCCGCGCTGCTCGCAGGAAAGGTGTCCGAGAGCAATTCCTCGGTCTGCGACCCCGCCACCCGGTACAAGCCGAATTTGAAGGAGGAGGACCCGCTGTTAAGCGCCAGCACAATCATCACGCCTTTCCTTCCCAACACCAGTCTTTGACTTCGGGCATGTCGTCCCCATGCTCGCTGATGTAGAGCTTGTGGCGCTCCATGGTGGTCCAATACCGCGCGGTTTCTGCGCCCACCAGGTGCGCAAAGCGGGGAATTCTTTTGATGGCATCTAACGCCAGCTGGTAACGGTCCAGATTGTTCAAGACAACCATGTCAAATGCGGTGGTGGTGGTGCCCTCTTCCTTGTATCCGCGCACGTGGATGTTGTCGTGGTTGTGGCGGCGGTAGGTGAGTTTGTGAACAATGGCAGGGTAGCCATGAAAGGCGAAGATCACCGGTTTGTCTGCTGTGAACAGCGCATCGAACTCGTGGTCTTCCAGGCCGTGCGGATGTTCTGATGGCGGCTGTAGCACCATCAAATCCACCACGTTGACGAACCTGATGCAAATGTCGGGCACGTAGCGTCGCAGCAACGTCACGGCGGCCAAGGCCTCCAGCGTCGGCACGTCACCCGCGCAGGCCATCACCACATCAGGTTCCTTATTGCCTGCGATGTCCGCACTGCCTGCCCACGCCCAAATGCCCGCGCCCGCGGTGCAGTGGCGCACTGCGGCATCCATGTCCAGCCATTGCGCCTGCGGCTGCTTGCCGGCAATGATCAGGTTGACGTAGTTGCGGCTGCGCAGACAGTGGTCGGTGACCGACAGCAGGCAGTTGGCGTCAGGTGGCAGGTAGATGCGAACGACATCTGATTTTTTGTTGGCCACATGGTCGATAAAGCCGGGGTCCTGGTGCGAAAAGCCATTGTGGTCCTGCCGCCACACATGTGAGGTGAGCAGATAGTTCAGCGAGGCGATGGGCTTGCGCCACGGAATCTGTTTGCTGACCTTGAGCCATTTGGCGTGCTGGTTGAGCATCGAGTCGACGATGTGGATAAAGGCCTCGTAACACGAGAACAGGCCGTGCCGCCCGGTCAGCAGATAACCCTCCAGCCAGCCTTCGCACAGGTGCTCGCTCAGCACCTCCATCACCCGGCCCCGGGCGTCGAGGTTGGCGTCCACGGCTTCAACATCGGCCATCCAGGCCTTGCCGCTCACTTCAAAAACAGCGTCCAGACGGTTCGATGCGGTTTCGTCCGGGCCGAAGATGCGGAAATTTCTTTTGGCCAGGTTGAGCTTCATCACGTCGCGCAGAAAGCTGCCCATCACCCGGGTTGCCTCGGCATTGACATTGCCAGGTGCAGAGACAGCCACCGCGTAGTCCCGGAAGTCGGGCATGGACAAAGCCTGCAACAAGTCGCCACCGTTGGCATGCGGGTTGCAGCCCATGCGCTGATGGCCGGTGGGGGCGAGTTCCGCAAACGCCTCACGGAACTTCCCGTGTTCATCGAACAATTCCTGCGGTTGATAACTCTGGAGCCAATCTTCGAGTTGCTGCAAATGGCCGGGCGTATCAAATTCTGCAATCGGCACCTGGTGCGCCCGCCACGTGCCCTCCACCGGCTTGCCGTCGACAAACTTCGGCCCGGTCCAGCCCTTGGGTGTACGCAAGACAATCATCGGACAACGGGGTCGGCTGGTAGCTTCTCCGGCAAGGCCTGCGCGCGCCTCTTTCTGGGTCTGTTGAATGCGCGCCAAAACGGTGTCGAAGGTTTGCGCCAGATCTTGGTGCACCTGCATCGGGTCATCGCCTTCGACAAAAAAAGGCTCGTGTCCGTAGCCACGCATCAGGTTGGCCAGCTCTTCATGGCTGATGCGCGCCAATACCGTCGGGTTGGCAATCTTGAAGCCATTCAGGTGCAGAATTGGCAACACTACGCCGTCGCTGGCAGGGTTCAAAAACTTGTTGGAATGCCAGCTTGCCGCCAGCGGGCCGGTCTCGGCCTCGCCATCACCAATGACGCAGGCGACGATCAAGTCCGGGTTGTCAAACGCAGCGCCATAGGCATGCACCAGTGAATAGCCCAATTCACCGCCTTCGTGAATGGAACCTGGCACTTCGGGCGAAACATGGCTGGGGATGCCGTTGGGCCAGGAGAACTGGCGGAACAGACGCCGCAAGCCGTTGCGGTTGCGCTCGATGGCCGGGTAGTGCTCGGTGTAAGAGCCTTCAAGGTAGCTGTGCGCCACGATGCCCGGACCACCGTGGCCAGGGCCGATCACATACATCATGTTCAGGCCATGCTGTTTGATCAGCCGGTTGAGATGGACGTACAAGAGGTTCAAGCCCGGCGTGGTGCCCCAATGGCCCAGCAGGCGGGGCTTGACGTGGTCTATCGTTAGCGGCACTTCCAACAGTGGGTTGTCTTGCAGGTAAATTTGTCCGACGGACAGGTAGTTGGCAGCCCGCCAGTAGGCATGCATTTTTTGCAACAAATCGGCTGGCAGGGGGGCGGACATGGGCGTCTCCGAAAGATAAGTCGTGCTGTTTTTAGGCCGGACCTCGGGACCGTCCGCAATCGCATTTGTAAGCAATTTGAGTGTTCTTGGTCGGTGCGACAGCGCACACATCAGTGTGCAGGTGAGCGAGGTGCGCATTACCCTCACCCCCATGCACGCAGCCATGCGTGTGTTCTTGGTTGCCGTGTTCGTGGTTGCCGTTGGCGGTGCGGTTTTGCCCGCCTTAAAATCTTGCTGATGCTGCGGACTTGACGCTGTGGCGCCATCAGCGTTTTCGATACCATCGTTGCCACTAGAGATTGCCATGTCCGCCCACTGCCATCATGAAACGCCCGAACCGGCACAGCTCACTGATCTGCCGCGTTACCGTCGCGTGTTGTGGATAGCGCTGATCGTTAACGCCAGCATGTTTCTGGTAGAACTGGGTGCCGGCTACCGCTCGGGCTCAGTGTCGCTTCTGGCCGACGCCATCGACTTCGCCGGTGATGCGGCCAGTTATGGCGTGTCGCTGGCTGTGTTGTCCTCTGCACTCCCCTGGCGCGCTCGCACCGCCCTGCTCAAAGCGGTTTGCATGATGGGCTTTGGGTTGTTCGTACTGGGCCGCGCGCTGTGGAGCCTTTGGGCGGGTAGCATACCGGAAGCGCTCACCATGGGCAGCATTGGCGCGTTGGCCCTGGTGGCCAACGTGGCCGTGGCCTGGATGCTGTACGCCTTCCGCGAAGGCGACGCCAACATGCGCAGCGTATGGCTGTGCTCACGTAACGATGCCATCAGCAATGTCGCCGTGATGCTGGCTGCCCTGGGCGTGCTGGGCACCGGCAGCGCCTGGCCCGATCTGGCTGTGGCAGCCATCATGGCGACGCTGGCTTTGCTCGGCGGCTGGGCGGTGATGCGGCAGGCGCGGGGAGAGTTGGCTGGTCGTCCGGCCAAGGCGGGGCATGATCACGAACACAGCCACTGAACTTCTGCGCAATTACACTGTCCACCTCATACCAACGGAAAAAACGTGCGCCACCTGATCCTCATCCTCATGATCGCCCTGCTGCCATTGCGCGGCTGGGCGGCAGACGGCATGACGGTGCGCATGGCGGCGCAGCAACTGGTTACTATCGAAAACGTAGCTGCTCAAGCCCGCTCTATGGGGTCTAACGGCCTATTTGATGCCGAAGTAAGGGCTGGAATGCCTGCCGACTGTGCCATGCAGATGACCCCCGCATCTGACGACGGCTCGGTGCCACCAGGCCATGGCTGCACCACCTGCCAACTGTGCATGGCCGTGGTCACGGGCTACCCAACGCTGCTGGTCACGGCCCGTGTGCTGCCGCAGGCCGTGCAGGGCCTCAACGCCACCCGCTTCACCAGCGCCGAGCGCGCACCCGGTTTCAAACCTCCCATTTTCTGACGGCCACGCCCGTGGTTCGTCTGCAAGCCCGTGGGCTTGCAGACGCAATCGCTGATTTACCCGTTTACCGATTTGCTCATTTGCCGATTTTTCGGTGCTTGTCTGTCAGGAAATTTATGTTCACTTCACGCTTCAAGGCGGGTCGCTGCGGCACCGTCACGTTGGGCAGTCTGGTGCTCGCGCTGGG
>JANOAP010000470.1:0-3422 GCA_031411175.1 Rhodoferax sp.
CGATGGAAAACAAGGGCCTGAACATCTTCAACACGAAATACGTGCTGGCGAACCAGGCCACGGCCACCGACACCGACTACTCGAACATCGAGTCGGTGGTGGGCCACGAGTACTTCCACAACTGGAGCGGCAACCGCGTCACCTGCCGCGACTGGTTCCAGCTGAGCTTGAAGGAAGGTCTGACTGTCTTCCGCGACCAGGAGTTCAGCCTGGACCTGGAGCGTTTCATGATCGTCGCCACCAGCGACTTCAACATGGGCGCCATGGAGAACAAGGGCCTGAACATCTTCAACACCAAGTACGTGCTGGCCAGCCAGGCCACGGCGACGGACGCTGATTTCTCCAACATTGAAAGCGTGGTGGGCCATGAGTACTTCCACAACTGGACGGGCAACCGCATCACCTGCCGCGACTGGTTCCAGCTCAGCCTGAAAGAAGGCCTGACGGTGTTCCGCGACCAGGAATTCAGCCAGGACTTGTGCGCTGAAGCCTCGGCCCGCGCGGTCAAGCGCATTGAAGACGTGCGCGTGCTGCGCACCGCCCAGTTCCCCGAAGACGCAGGCCCCATGGCGCACCCGGTGCGGCCTGACAGCTATATCGAGATCAACAACTTCTACACCGTCACCATCTACGAAAAAGGTGCGGAAGTCGTGCGCATGATGCAGACGCTGGTGGGTCGTGAAGGATTTGCGAAAGGCATGACGCTGTACTTCGCCCGCCACGATGGCCAGGCCGTGACCTGCGACGACTTTGCGCAGGCCATTGCCGATGCCAACCCGCAGTCTGACCTGGCCCGGCTGTTGCCGCAGTTCAAGCGCTGGTACAGCCAGGCCGGTACGCCTCGCGTGGAGGCCGCTGGCAGCTACGACGCACAGGCCAAGACCTATACGCTGACGCTGACCCAAAGCTGTGCGCCCACGCCAGGCCAGGCTGTCAAAGAGCCCTTCGTGATCCCCGTTGCGCTCGGTCTGCTTGGCACCGATGGCAATGATCTGCCGCTGCAACTCGCCGTTGAATCAGCCGCTGCAGGCCAACCGGCCCCGTTGTCGCGCGTGTTTGTGATGACGCAGGCGGTCGAAACCTTGGCCTTTGCGAATATCGACAGTGAGCCCGTGCCGTCCATACTGCGCGGCTTTTCGGCCCCCGTGGTGCTGGGCTTTGACTACAGCAACGCGCAACTGCTCAAGCTGCTCGCCTGTGATGCCGACCCGTTCAACCGCTGGGAAGCCGGGCAGCGCCTCATGCTCCGAGACGCTATTGAATCCATAGCTGGTGAAGCAGGTTCTACGAGGGCCAAGCCGCTCAGTGATGCCTGCATTGACGCCATGCGAGGCGTTTTGCGTCACCCCAGCCTGGACGCCGCCTTCAAGGAGCTGGTGCTCACCCTGCCGTCAGAGACCTACATCGCCGAACAACTGGCCGTGGTCAACCCGCCGCGGGTTCATGCGGTGCGCGAAGCCATGCGGGCGCAAATGGCCCAGGCGCTGCAAGCAGATTGGGAATGGGCTTATGAGGCTCATCAGGACAACGGGGCCTATCAGCCCGACCCGGTGTCGTCTGGCCGTCGCGCCCTGGCGGGCATGGCCCTGAGCCAGCTCTGCCTGGCCGCGCGCCAGTCCGGCGACGTGGTCTGGCCTGGCAAGACCCTGCAGCGCTTCAAGGATGCGGGCAACATGACCGACCGCTTCAACGCCCTGAGTGCCCTGGTCAACAGTGGCCACGCGCTCGCGGCCGGTGCTGTGGCCCGCTTCCATGCCCTGTTCAAGGACGAGGCCCTGGTGCTGGACAAATGGTTCGCGCTGCAAGCCGGTGCCTGCGACCGCAGTGGTGAGGTGCTGCCTGCCGTGCGCCAGCTCATGGCCCACCCCGACTTCAACATACGCAATCCCAACCGTGCGCGCAGCGTGATCTTCAGCTACTGCAACGCCAACCCCGGCGCCTTTCACCGCGCCGATGCTGCAGGCTACGTGTTCTGGAGTGATCGCGTGATGGAGCTTGACAGCATCAACCCGCAGGTCGCTGCGCGCCTTGCACGTGCGCTGGACCGCTGGACGCGTCTGGCAGAGCCCTACCGCAGCGCCGCCCGTGAAGCCATCGCCCGCGTGGCCGCCAAACCCGATCTCAGCAACGATGTGCGTGAAGTCGTAACGAGAGCCCTCGCGGGCTAATGGCACACCCCCCGGCTTCGCGCACTTCGTGTCGCTACTCTTTCCCCCTTGCAGGGGGCAATGCCAGTAGCCTGGCGAAGCCGGTTCCACGGCATTCCTGGCAAACATCCAGTAGTTAACTCATAAAAGTTTTTATGTCGAAAAATATTTCTCTCACCCGCTACCTGGTGGAGCAGCAACGCGCCGACGGCCTCATCCCGTCGCAATTGCGCCTGCTGCTTGAAGTCGTCGCGCGCGCCTGCAAGAGCATCAGCCAGGCCGTCAACAAAGGCGCCCTGGGTGGCGTGCTGGGCACAGCCGAATCCGAGAACGTGCAGGGCGAAATCCAGAAAAAACTGGACATCATCGCCAATGAAGTGCTGATTGAAGCCAATGAGTGGGGCGGCCATCTGGCGGCCATGGCCTCGGAAGAAATGGAAGGCATCTACGTAGTGCCCAACCGTTACCCGCAGGGCGAATACCTGCTGCTGTTCGACCCGCTGGACGGCTCCAGCAACATCGACGTCAACGTCAGCATCGGTACCATTTTCAGCGTGCTCAAGAAAACCGAGGGCGTTGACAACGGCCGTGTCAGCGGTGTGTCGGAAGATGATTTTTTGCAGCCCGGCAACCAGCAGGTGGCAGCAGGCTACTGCGTCTACGGCCCCCAGACCACGCTGGTACTGACGGTCGGCAATGGCGTGGCCATGTTCACGCTGGACCGCGAGCAGGGTTCATTCGTGCTGACGCAGGAGAACGTGCAGATTCCCTTGGATACCAAAGAATTTGCCATCAACATGAGCAACATGCGGCATTGGGATGCGCCGGTGAAGCGCTACATAGACGAATGCCTGCAGGGCAAAGAAGGCCCGCGCGGCAAGGACTTCAACATGCACTGGATTGCCAGCATGGTGGCTGATGTGCACCGCATTTTGACCCGCGGCGGCGTATTCATGTACCCCTGGGACAAGCGCGAGCCCGAGAAGGCTGGCAAGCTGCGCCTGATGTACGAGGCCAATCCCATGAGCTGGCTGGTCGAACAAGCCGGCGGTGCCGCCACCAATGGCAAGCGGCGCATTCTGGACATCCAGCCCGACAAATTGCACCAGCGCGTCAGCGTCATGCTGGGCTCAAGGAACGAGGTGGAGCGGGTGACCAGCTACCACTCTCAGCTATAATCGAGGGTTAAAGCCGGTGTAGCTCAGTCGGTAGAGCAGCTCATTCGTAATGAGAAGGTCGGGTGTTCGATTCATCTCTCCGGCACCAAATGCAAAG
>JANOAP010000471.1:0-2067 GCA_031411175.1 Rhodoferax sp.
TTAACGAAAAGGTAACCGCTACACACACCGCACACTGAAAATGTGCGAAAAAATTCATTTCCCCACGTAAAAGCCGCATTGTTTTGATGACTCGAATCGGCAGTGCGGCCAATTCTCAGCCACCTCTACCTCATTTAACCACCCTCCTTGACGTCACAAGCCTTGCGCCCGGTGCGGTGGTAGTGCAATGTGACCGGGCTTTGGAGTGGAAGGCGCGCGGTAGCTGCCGTGGCGAATCACCAAAAATCGCCAAGCGAAAGCTTGACCGATTTTTCTACCTCGCGTGTGTTTCCAATCCAAAACCGCATGCGCATTGCGCTGTCGCCGTGCCGGGCGCGAGGCGTCTCCACCAGGCGGGCAAGGGGCCGTCCCACCCCAAAGAACAGGTGATTTCGAAACCTGAGAAAATAAAGACCATGACCTACAAGATCCAGAAAACCGATGCCGAGTGGAAAGCCCTGCTCAAGGAAAAGGGTGCCGAGCCACTTGCCTTTGACGTCACCCGTCACGAAGCCACCGAGCGCGCCTACACCGGCAAGCTTGAAAGCGTTAAAGAGCCCGGCATTTTCAAATGTATCTGCTGCGGCAAGCCGCTGTTTGACGCCAGCACAAAATACGAGTCCGGCTCCGGTTGGCCCAGCTACTTCCAGCCCATCAGTGACGATGCGGTCGGCACCAAGGTGGATGGCATGCTCTGGATGAAACGCACCGAAGTGCATTGCGCAGACTGCGGCGCACACCTGGGTCACGTGTTTGAAGACGGCCCCGCACCCACCGGCCTGCGCTACTGCATGAACTCTGCGTCGCTTGAGTTCGACCCGAAAAAATGAAAGCGCTGCTCGACTTTTTCCCCATCCTGCTGTTCTTCGGAGCCTACAAACTCTACGACATCTATGTCGGCACCGGGGTTCTGATGATTGCCACCATGGGGCAAATGGCGGTCATCTACGCCATTGACCGCAAACTCACCATGATGCACAAGATCACGCTGGTGCTGGTGTTGGGCTTTGGTGCATTGACGCTGGCGCTGCATGACGAGCGCTTCATCAAGTGGAAGCCCACCGTGCTGTATGCCGCCATGGCCATTGGTTTGGCCATTGCGTTGTGGGCCGCGAAGAAAAACTTCCTCAAGCTCATGCTGGGCAGCCAGCTGGAGTTGCCCGACTCTGTGTGGATGCGGCTCAACGTGGTGTGGATTGTCTATTGCGCCTTCATGGCCGTGGTCAACGGCTATGTGGCGGCCTACTACACCACCGACCAATGGATCAACTTCAAGATCTGGGGCTATGTGTTCCCGCTGGTCTTCATGGGCGGCCAGGGCTGGTATATCTCGCGCTACCTGGGCTCGGATACGCCCGCCACCGACGTGGCCGAATCGGACAAAACCGTATGAACGACCTAATCAGCCACAGTGCCGCCCAGCTAGAGCAGCGCCTGCGCGACAAACTGGCCCCAACCCAGCTCGAAGTGCTGGACGAAAGCGCGGCCCATGCCGGCCACTCGGGGGCCAACGGCAGCGGTTTCGGCACCCATTTCCGGGTGCGGATCGCATCGCCGGCATTCGAAGGCAGGAGCCGTGTCCAGCGGCACCGCCTTGTGTATGATGCGCTGCAAGATTTTCTGGACCAGGGCCTGCACGCGCTGGCCATCGAATTGCTGTGAGCCCCCCGGTCGCCTGCGGGCGACCACCAGCCTCCAACCCATCCCCTTGAACTACCGAGAGAAACCATGAAGAAGTCCCTGATCGCGACCCTGATCGCAGCCGTTTTGGCCACCCTGGCGACCCTGCCCGCCCATGCACAGAACATCGCCATCGTCAATGGCAAGGCCGTGCCCACCGCGCGCGCCGACGCGCTGGCCCAGCAGGTGGCCAAGTCCGGCCGCCCGGTGACCCCCGAGATGCAGGGCCAGCTGCGCGAGGAGGTCATCATGCGCGAGATCTTCATGCAGGAAGCCCAGAAGCGCGGCCTGGACGTGACCGACGACTTCCGCATCCAGATGGAACTGGCGCGCCAATCGCTGCTGATCCGCGAGCTGTTCGCGGAATTCCAGAAACAGAACCCGGTA
>JANOAP010000472.1:0-4664 GCA_031411175.1 Rhodoferax sp.
GCCATCAGGTACGCACCCAGCAGCGATGCCACAAGCCATGCCAGCGCCCAGGGGACATGACGTTTTAATTTGAATAACCTGTGTGCCAGCATGGCGTCATCGACCCCGTTTGAAGCAAAACCTGCGGGCCATTCTGTCACAGACCTCTTGGGCACAATAGCGCAGTGAACAACTCAAAGCAGTCCCTGCCATGATCGCGCTGCTGCAACGTGTCAGTGAAGCCCGTGTGGTGATTGGGGCCGAGGTCGTTGGCGAAATTGGTGCCGGCTTGCTGGTGCTGCTGTGCGCCGAGCAGGGCGACCTTGAGGCCGTGTGCGACAAGATGCTGGCCAAGATATTGAAGCTGCGTATCTTCAGCGACGCGGCTGGCAAGATGAACCTGAGCGTGCAGGATCTGGATGGCAAAGGCACGGCAGGCGGTTTGCTGGTGGTGAGCCAGTTCACACTGGCGGCGGATGTGTCCAGTAGCAACCGGCCCGGGTTTTCAGCCGCCGCTGCGCCTGCTGATGGCCGCCGGCTCTATGACTACTTTGTGGCGCAGGCGCGGCTGGCCCACGCGATCGTGCAGACCGGGCAATTTGCTGCCGACATGAAGGTTCACCTGGTGAACGACGGCCCGGTGACGATCCCGCTGCGGATGTCTTCTTCCTTCTAAAAATTATAAAAATGGTAGCAAACTATTCAATGAATACGAGAGCTACCATCTGGTTTGGCTAACTATCAATGGGTCGATGGCCGCTGACCTCTGCGCCATCGTCTGGCTTGAGGCGTCTGAAACCCGCCACGCCTATCAGCGCAAACAAAGCCATGACCACGAAGGCCACCCTGAAGTCCACCGACGCCAGCGCGGTGCGCCCGTGCGCCATTTGAGACAGGGCCAGCGTGAGCGCACCCAACGCAGCGCCCAGCGCCGAGGCCATTTGCCCGCACATGGTAGACAGGGTAGATGCCGCACCGCGATCGGCTGGCTCGATGTCGGCGAAGGCCAGCGTGTTCATCGACGTCATCTGCATGGAACGCATGGCACCGGCGGCCACCAGCAGGCCCACGGTCAGCACCGGGGGCGTGTTGGCCTGCAGCAGGGCGCAACTGAACAGCGAGGCCGCAGCCAGGGTGCCACCCACCGTCATCACGCGCCGAAACCCCCAGCGCCGAAGTACGGGTGTGGTGAAAGTTTTCATCAGCAGGTTGCCCATGAAGTAAGCCAGGGTGAACAGGCCGGCTTCTACCGCGCCCATGCCGAAGGACAACTGGAACATCAACGGCAGCAAAAAGGGTGCCGCCTGCATGCAGGTCATGAACAAGGTGCCCCCGCTCAGCGTGGCCACTGCAAAGCTGCGTACCTGCAGCGGTGCCAGGCTGACCACCGGGTGCGCTGTGCTGCGAAGGTGGCGCACGGCAACCCCACCGGTGACCAGCCCCGCCAGAGCCAGGCCCAGCGGCACACCCCAATCTGCCAGGGTAGGCCCCGCTTGTGCACCACGCTCCAGCCCGAGCAGCAACAGCACCAGCGCGCCCGCGCAGAGAATGCTGCCCAGCCAGTCCAGCGCGGGCGGCCGGGGCACGGGTGTGCGGGGCACCCAGCGCCAGACGGCATACAAGCCCAGCAACCCTACGGGCAGATTGATGAAAAAATTCCAATGCCACGAGGCATACGTGCTGATGAAGCCCCCCAGTGGTGGGCCCAGCACCGGTGCCAGCAGCGACGGCCAGACAATCATGGCGATGGCGGCCATCACCTCCGACTTGGCGGCCTTTCTCAGAACCAGGGTGCGGCCTACAGGTGCCATCAGCCCCGCAGCCATACCCTGCAAGGCCCGCGCGGCCACCAGTTGCCCCAGGCTTTGCGCCAGGCCGCAGGCCAGTGACGACAGCGTGAAAACCGCCATGGCGATGGAAAACACCCGGCGTGCCTCCCAGCGGTCCGCGAGCCAGCCACTGGCCGGGATGATGGCGGCGGCGGCCAGCAGATAGACCGTGACCCCGGCGGTCAGCGCCAGCGGCGTCACGCCCAGGCTCTTGGCCATCAGCGGAAGTGATGTGTTCAGGATGGCCCCGTCCAGCAGCATCATGAAAAATGCTGCGGCCACGATCAAGGCGACGCGCTTTGTCGAGGCCTCGGGCGGGGTCGAATCGGCTGGGTTGGCGCTCATGGAGATGGGACTCAATACCGGATTCAATAAGGGCTTTTGATCCCGAGCCCCGCCAGGATTGCCACCTCGCGTGCTTCCATCGCCTGCGCATCGGCCTCGCTGGTTTCATGGTCCCAGCCCTGGGCGTGCAGCGTGCCATGCACCAGCAGATGCGCGTAATGCGCCTGCAGCGTTTTGCGATTCTCTTTGGCTTCTTTGGCAATCACGGGCGCGCACAACACCAGGTCTGCCGTCACGACCGGGGCTTGTGTGTAGTCAAACGTCAGCACGTTGGTGGCGTAATCTTTTTGCCGGTAGTCGCGGTTCAGCGCCTGGCCTTCTTCAGCACCGACAATGCGCACGGTGATTTCAGCGTCCGTGGCCAGCGCGTGGCGAATCCAGCGTGTGACGCTGTGGCGGGGCAGGGCGGCGCGATGGCGGGCGGCATCCTTGAGATCACCAAATTGCAGTGACAGCGACAGGTTTTTAAGCATAAATAACAGCTAAATTGGGCGTTAGCCCTTATTGGGTGTGCTTGAGTAGCTACTAAAAATGTAGCAATGAAGCTAGCTCTGTCAGGCCGCTGTCTTGCGCGCCCGTGCCTTTGTGGCTGGCAATGCGGGCCTCTGCGAGCCCGACTGGCCTGGTGAGTCGTAGGCATCCACAATGCGGGCCACCAGCGGGTGGCGCACCACGTCGGCACTGGTCAGGCGGCAGATGGCAATGCCCTCCACGCGGCGCAGCACGCGCTCGGCATCAATCAGGCCGCTGAGCTGGGTCTTGGGCAGGTCGATCTGGCTCACGTCGCCGGTGATGACGGCCTTGGCACCAAAGCCTATGCGCGTCAAAAACATCTTCATCTGTTCGGGTGTGGTGTTCTGGGCCTCGTCCAGAATGATGAAGGCGTTGTTCAGCGTGCGGCCGCGCATGAAGGCCAGCGGGGCAATTTCAATCGTCTGGCGGTCAAAGGCTTTTTGCACCTGCTCGAAACCCATCAGGTCGTACAGCGCGTCATACAGCGGGCGCAGGTAGGGGTCAATCTTCTGGGCCAGATCGCCCGGCAGGTACCCAAGGCGTTCACCGGCTTCGACGGCGGGGCGGGTGAGCACAATGCGCTGCACGGCACTGCGCTGAAGCGCGTCCACCGCCATGGCCACGGCCAGGTATGTCTTGCCCGTGCCCGCCGGGCCGATACCGAAGGTGATGTCGTGGTCTGCAATGTTGTCCAGGTAGGTGGCCTGGTTCAGCGTGCGGGGCTTGAGGTCATTGCGCTTGGTCTTGAGCGACGGGCTGTCGGCGGCGTCCATGCCCGCGTCACCCGCCAGCATCAGTTGCACCGTGGCCGGTTCAATCGGGCGCGCTGCCATCTCGTACAGGGCCTGCAGCATCTCCATGCCGCGCTTGGCATTGGCCTTGGTGCCATCCACCTTGAACTGCTCATGCCGGTGCGCAATCTTGACCTGCAAGGCCGCTTCAATGGTGCGCAGATGTTCGTCGGTGGGGCCGCACAGATGACCCAGGCGGGTGTTGTTGGGCGGGGAGAACAGGTGTCTGAGAATCAAGCTGATAATTCCATGAAAGGGGGCTGCAAAGGTTCCCAATGATAGGCAAACCAGGCGGGCAACCCATGATTGGCAGAAAATGATTGGTAAATTAACAGGCACGCTCAGCGACAAAAACCCGCCGCAGGTGGTGGTGGACTGCAATGGCGTGGGCTACGAAGTCAGCGTGCCCATGAGCACGTTTTACAACCTGCCGGGCCTGGGTGACAAGGTCTCGTTGCTGACGCAATTGGTGGTGCGTGAAGACGCGCAGATTCTCTATGGTTTTGCCACATCCGCTGAGCGTGAAGCGTTTCGCCAGCTCGTCAAGATTTCAGGCGTGGGGCCGCGCACGGCGCTGTCGGTGCTGTCGGGCATGAGCGTGGGTGAACTGGCACAGGCCATCACGCTGCAGGAAGCGGGCCGGCTGGTGAAGGTGCCAGGCATCGGCAAGAAGACGGCTGAGCGCCTGTTGCTGGAGCTCAAGGGCAAGCTGGGTGCCGACATCGGCCTGCCCACGCACCAGGCCAGTGATGCGCAGGGCGACATCCTTCAGGCCTTGCTGGCACTGGGTTACAGCGACAAGGAAGCCGCCATTTCGCTCAAGGCACTGCCTGCGGATGTGGGTGTGAGCGACGGCATCAAGCTGGCGCTGAAAGCCCTGTCGCGCGCTTAATAGATTTACTGAGCACTTCGAACTGCACGGCCGTTGATTGGCTGCACGGGTCGCGAATTGTTGGGAAACAACTGCGAAAACAGCTTGATCTGTTCCCGACCAATGGCCACGGGTGCCTTGAGCACCATCCACAGCACACCTTCCGAGCAGGGCGGCGTGGTCAGTGACCCCATGAACTGGTAGTAGCGCTGGTCAGCCGGCAGAATCTCGTTCATGTCAATCAGACCAGCTGGCACGCGCACGCGGTCACCCGAATCCAGCGGCATGTAGGTCCAGACTTTGTTGATCAGCGCGTTGGCCGCTCCGGGGTCCAGC
>JANOAP010000473.1:0-7592 GCA_031411175.1 Rhodoferax sp.
GCATATTCCCAACTTCAACCGGTCACTCGCCAGACAAAATCGGTTTGTATCTAAAAAGGATTTCCCATGAAGCAACTTAATTTCAACCGGGTTCTGGCAGGTCTTGTCCTTAGCTTTGCGGCGGTTTTGCCGGTTCAGGCGGTCGTTATCGATTTTAACGCGGGACTGGATGCAACGTTCTCGCCGTTCGCCCCGTTGTTGACGCATGGGGATGAGCTCCAGCAAAACGGCTTCTGGATCGACATGTATTCAACTAAACCAGGTGACCAAACCGGCGCTTTGGTCGGTACGCTTGTCGATGGAAGCGATGTGGCAAATACTTGCTTTGGACTGATCTGCCCGACCAACAACAGCACTCAATTTCTAGCCGCACTTAACGATGGTCTACCTGACATTGGTCGCCTGGATGGTGGACTATTCCATTTGCAATCATTTGATGCGAGCTTCATTGCTGCGGCTGGCGACGCTGTTCGGTCGGTTGCCTTGCTGCTGCGCGTAGAAGGCTATTTTGGTGCGTCTCTGGTCAGCCAGGAGGAGTTCTTTTTGCCAGGCCCTGCAAATGGGGTTTACAGCTTCAGTTCCTACACTTTGAGCAGTTTATTTGCCGATACAGCGATCACTGAATTGGCATTTCGCGGCTTTGCCTGTACCACCGAAAACAGTTGCACGCGCTCTCTCGACAAAGCCCAGTTCGCCCTGGACAACATCACTTTCCTGGACGCAGCAACTGTTCCCGAGCCATCTTCACTGGCCCTGTTCGGCTTGGCCATCGCCGGGTTGAGTTTCGTGCGCCGTCGTCGTACTATCAAAAGCTGAATGCAACACAAACAACACTGAGGAAGCATGATGAAACTACGCCCCGTATCGCTGGCCGCCCTGATTGTGGCGGGTGGATTGTCGGGTGCTGCCCTGGCGCAAAGCCGCAGCACCTATATTGTTCAACTGGCGGCTGAGCCGATTGCCACCTACAGCGGCAACGTGACCGGGTATGCGGCCACACAGCCTGCGCCGGGTACGCGTTTAAACTCGCGATCTTCTGCGGCGCTGGCTTACTCGGCCTACCTGGATTCACAGCAACTCAGTGTGGCGGCTCTGGTGGGCAATGCGCCCATCGTGGCGCGCTACAGCACGGTCTACAACGGTTTTGCGGCCAGCCTGACGGACGCTGAAGTGCAGGCGCTGCGGGCCAGCCCGCTGGTGGTCGAGGTGCACCCTGATGAGGCGCGCAGGCTTGAGACCATTTCTACTCCGAATTTTCTGGGGTTGACTGCAGCCGGTGGGCTTTGGTCCCAATCGGTCGGTGGCCGGTTCGTCGCGGGCGAAGACATCATCATTGGTGTCGTCGATAGCGGGATTTGGCCCGAGAGTCCATCTTATGCTGACCGCGTCATGCCGGGCGGTACGCCGACCTTCAGCGGTGGCAGTCTGGTCTATGGACCGCCTCCTGCAGGGTGGTTGGGCGGCTGCGTTGCGGGTGAGGGATTCAACCCGGCTTTGCATTGCAATAACAAGTTGATTGGTGCTAAGTTTTTCAACGCCGGGTTCGTGGCAAATCGGCCTGCCAACGGCACCAATGCCAAGCACTGGACAGAATATTATTCGCCTCGCGATTCTGTTGCAGGCCCAACCGGTCACGGCGGTCACGGCTCACATACCTCGACCACAGCAGGTGGCAATAGTGCGACCCCGGTAGTGCTGTCCGGTGTCAACATGGGCACAGCCTCAGGCATGGCGCCACGCGCGCGCATTGCCGCCTACAAAGTTTGCTACACCTTTGTAAATCCGGCGGCCACTGACGGCACGGGCACTCAGAACACCTGCTACACCTCAGACAGTGTCTCTGCCATTGACGCGGCCGTAGCCGATGGCGTGCATGTCATCAACTTTTCAATCAGCGGCAGCCAGACCAGCGTCAATGACCCAGTCGAACAGGCTTTCCTGCGCGCGGCCAATGCGGGCGTGTTCGTCGCAGCGTCGGCCGGAAATAGCGGACCCGGTGTCGCTGTTGCCCACGTGAGCCCATGGTTGACCACGGTGGCTGCCTCTACCCACTCCAGGTCGCTCCAGGGCAATGTGTCGCTGGGCAACGGTGCAACGTATACCGGTGCGTCGATCAATACAACTGCATTGCCTGCTTCGCCCATGATCCGGGCCCAGGACGCAGGTATCGCGGGTGCCGATGCAACGAACCTGGCCCTTTGCTTTAACACCGGGCTGCTCAATCCAGCCTTGGTGTTGGGCAAGGTCGTGGTTTGCGACCGTGGCGTTAACGCGCGTGTCGACAAGAGCCTGGCAGTTGCTACAGCAGGTGGCGTCGGAATGGTCCTGGTGGACAACGGGGCAGGTCTGGTGGCTGATGTGCATTCAGTGCCCACGGTTCATGTGACTACTGCTGATGGTGGGGCGATCAAAGCGTATGCCGCCACGGCCGGAAGTACGTCGGCCATCTCGGCGTTTTTTATTGGCACACAGCCTGCACCCATCATGGCCGGCTTCTCTTCGCGTGGGCCCAATGCAGGCGACGCCAACATGCTCAAGCCGGACCTCACCGCGCCCGGCGTCGATGTGATTGCTGCTGTGACGCCGGCTCTGACCCAGGCGGAACGTGATGCTGTGGCCACGGGTACCCTGGTCCCAACGACAGCCTGGGCTTCGTACCAGGGCACGTCCATGTCAAGCCCCCATGTGGCGGGCTTGGCTGCGCTGATCCGGCAGGCGCAGCCGACCTGGTCTCCAGCCGCCATCAAGTCGGCCCTGATGACCACAGCCTTCTCCACCTTGAACGATGGGCTGGCTGGTGCCTCAAATGGCCTGCTGCCCTGGTCGCAAGGTGCGGGGCATGTGTCGCCCAACTCGGCCATTGACCCCGGATTGGTGTACGACGCTGGCAGGGTCGACTACATTCGCTACCAGTGCAAGGTGAACAAGCTGGCCGTCATACCAGCTTCGGACTGCACCACCTACGGCACACTGGACGAGACCTACAACTTCAATCTGCCAAGTATTACGGTCGGCTCAATGGTGGGCGGTGCCGTAGTGACACGCAGGGTCACCAATGTCGGGGCGGCATCGGCCACCTATACCGCCAACGCAGTGGTACCCAACTTCACGACAGTGGTTACGCCTTCCAGCCTGACGCTGGCTCCCGGTGAGACCAAGTCTTTCACGCTCCAGCTTACAACTGCGGGCGCTGTGGTTAATCAATGGAACTACGGATCACTCACCTGGTCCGACGGCATGCATACGGTGCGCAGCCCGGTTACGGCGCGCACCACCGGTGCCTCTATCACTGCGCCCGCATTGCTGACTGGCACCACGACGTCAGGGACACGCCTTATCACCGTCAAGACCGGCTTTGCCGGACGGATGACAGCCAACAAAGGCGGCATGAAGGCCGTGACTATGGGCGCTACCGTCGCCTTGTCACCAACCGCTATAGGATCGGAGGCTCTCAAGGCAGCCTGTACGGCGGGTAGTGATCTTTCGAACGTGAAGGTGTACCCGGTGAGCATTCCGGCCGGTGCCATCGTGGCCAGGTTTGAGCTGCGGCAGGTCGATGTTGGGGCTGCTGGTGACGACAACGATCTGGGCCTGCTCGCGCCTGACGGTACCTGGGTCTATTCAGGCAATGACGGGTCGAATGAAGCCGTGCAGATAGTCAATCCCGCCGCTGGCAATTACAAGGTCTGCGTGTTGGCATGGGGTGGTGGCGCAACGATGACGCACCGGCTGTCCAGCTGGGTGGTATCTGCGGCCGACGCGTCAAGCAGCCTCAATGTGTTGCTGCCGGGTACCGTCTACGTCGGTAGCACCGCGACGGTGGGTGCAGCCTGGTCGGGCCTGCCTGCTGGTGGGCGGTATGTGGGTGGATTCCAGCTAAAGGATGGTATTGGCGCTGTTCAAGCAAATACCGTTGTCCGGGTGGATACCACCGGCGCTGCCCCGGCGGCCTCCACGGATCGTGGTGTGGCCACTAAACAGTTGGGCCAATAGCGCTCAGGCATTCGCCCGCCTTTCAGAGTGAGGCGCTTGTAGTTCAATAGCGGGTCGCAAATCAAGGTTTGCGGCCCGTAACTTTTTGCGCTAACAAGACGCACGACCCCGAAGCGAGTGCCCTGACATGCCATGAAACCCCCGTTCAAGCCTTCTCAGGTAATGGCGACAATGCCGCCCAACAGTTCCGCTCACGTCGTACCGCAGCAGGAGCTTGTGTCTTTGTTCGCGTTGTTCAATGCGCGGCGTTTTACCGAGATGGCGCAGATTGCCGGAAGGTTGGCGGCCGCATATCCGGGTGACGGTCAGGCCTGGAAGGCATGGGGCATCGCCTTGCTGCCGAGACAAGTTGTCGGCTTGCCCTGGTGCATCAACCAAAGCTGGTAGCGGCCCATGTGAATCTGGGTAACGCCTTGTGGGGGCAGGGTCGGTTGGACGAAGCCGCTGCAAGCTATCGTGAGGCACTTTTTCTGAATCCGAAGCAGGCAGAAACCTATCGCAAACTCGCGGGGGTGTTCCAGACCCAGGGGAATCTCGTCAGCGCAACGTCCTGTTTACGTGAAGCATTGAAACTGGAACCGGATCACGCTGAAACGCAGCTGAAGTTGGGCCTGGCGCTTCTTGACGCTGGGCAACCGGAGGAAGCCGCTATGGTTTTTCAAAGGTCCGTGGCATTGCAACCACTTCTTGCCGAGGCGCACAGCAACCTCGGGGTAGCGCTCCTGGCTGCTCAACGGCCCGGCGAGGCAGTGGCTGCCTTGCGTCAGGCGGTATTTTTACGACCGGACCTTGCACTGGCCCGCAGCAACTTGGCTAACGGTCTCATGAGGCTTGGCAGATTCCAGGAGTCTCTGGTCAGCCATGAGAAAGCAGCCCAATTGGAGCCCGGGAACAATGTCATTCTCACGAATCTCGCCCATACGCTCAAGGCTTCAGGTCGACCTGTGGAGGCGGTGGATGCGCTGAAGCGCGCACTTTCCTTTGATGAAAACCGGCTGGCTTTGCGCAGCCAGGTGATATTCATGCGCAACTACAGCGATGAAAGTAATGGCCAGCTGCGGCTGGAAGAAGCGCGCCATTTTGGTACCCAGGCAGCGCTGCAGGCCACACCGTTTACCGATTGGTCAAATTTGTGTCGGCCCGACAAGCGCCTTCGGATCGGTTTCTTGTCCGGCGACTTCCGACAGCACCCGGTGGGGTATTTCATGGAATCAGTTTTCGCTGCTTTGGCCGCGCTTGATGGTGACAAGGTGGAATTATTCGACTACGCAAACCAGCACCAATTTGATGATTTGAGCGGACGGCTTCAGACCTGCTGCCGTGAGTGGCGCAAGGTTGTTGCCATGAATGATGGCGATCTGGCACGCTGCATACGTGCCGACGGCATTGATGTGCTGGTTGATCTGGCGGGCCACACCTTGAACAACCGGCTTCCGGTCCTGGCCTTCAGACCGGCACCAGTGCAGGTCAGCTGGCTGGGATACTGCGCCATGACTGGTTTGACTGAGGTAGATGCATTTGTTGGAGACCCCTGGATTGCTCCGTTGGGAGCCGAGGGTCAATTCAGTGAGCCGATTCTGCGCTTGCCCCATACCTTCCTGTGTTTTACGCCACCGAGGTATGACCTGCAGGTGGGGCCATTACCCGCGTTGGCTGGGGGCGGGCTGCACTTTGGTTGTATGAATGACCTGGCCAAGATGAATGATACGGTGGTCGATGTCTGGTCACGTGTGTTGCATGCCGTGCCCGGCAGTCTGTTGGTGCTGCAGTCTGCACCGCTGCAAGACGCGGGTGTTCAACGTGAGGTGCTGGCGCGGTACGCGCAAAAAGGTGTTGGGTTCGAGCGGCTCATACTGCGTGCGGCGCAACCGCGTCAGGAGTATCTGGAAGCCTACGGCCAAATTGACATTGCACTGGATCCATTTCCGTACCCGGGCGGGACGACCACCCTCGAGGCCCTTTGGATGGGCGTGCCCGTGTTGACATTGCCGGGTGAGCGGGCACTGTCACGCCAAGGCTTGCGCCAACGGCTGCTGGCTTCGTCCCTGTGCGATGCACCGCGCTTTGCCCAACATCTCGAAACTGGCGTGCGTGGACTATGGCAGGACTATTGCAGACGAAATGCCTGACGCCGCGATTCCGGTTCAATTGGACCGATCAGGCAGATTCAAAACGCATCGCTCTGCCACGCAGATTGCGCCGGGGTCAGGGATGTATCTGCAATTGGACCGGGCACCGCTGGCTTCGTTACGGCGACGCTGCAACACTGCCAGATCGGCAGACCACAATTGAAGTTTCTCCTGCTGGCTGACTTTTGTTGACCAGGCCAGCCAGTACTCTGGGCCACCGCAATCCTTTTCACCCACGCCTATGGTTTTGCATGGCATATTCGACTCGCAGGCCGCACTGCCTACCTCTGTTCGGATCAGGTCGTATAACGCCGCTTCGGTGACTGGTGCGGCCGGCTGTTGTGCACAGGCGCACAGCACCTGACTAATCGCCAGGTGCGCCAACCAGCATCCTCTGAAATTTACCCGTATTGCACGATTTGACATATGTTCTTGCGCTGCGTGAAGGTGAAAGACGTGACTGGCATGGTACCGGGTTATCCTGGTTTGCCAATCGCGAACCTGCGCTGCGATCCAGGGCCCATCATCCAGTGCCAGATCATGCCCCGCCGTAGGGTGCACTCGCAGATCACATTGCCAGTGTTGGGCCAGCGCCAGGGAGCACACCGCCGACACCAGCCTGTCCTGCTCGCTGACCAGGACGAGGGTAGGGTTTGCAGGCCGGGTCGCTGGCGCTGAGAAGCGGCTGGCCGCCACCAGTTGGCGCAAGGCGTTCATGCGGGAAACAGGGTGCTGTTGCCGCAAGGCAATCCAGGCTGGCAAAACGCTTTCAGTATCGTGGTTGCTGGTCAAGCGCCAAATGGTGCGCTCCCACTGTGCTGGTGTTGCTCGCCCCAGGGCAAGACCCAGCAGCGCCGCATAACTTGCGGGCTTGAGGCGCTCATGGAAGGCGCTGAAGGGCCGCATGCTGGTGTTGATGAGCACCTGTGCGGCCACTTCATCTGGATAAGCGCTGGCCCAAGCCACAGCCACCATGCCGCCCAGTGACATGGCCAGCAGATGGTAGGGTGGCACCACACTGGCCCGTGCAAGCTGGGCGCGGCAATCTTCAACCATGGCATTCACGTTCAGGGGGCTGATGCGCGCATGCAGCGCACCGTTGCCAGGCAGGTCCAGCGCCATGACGCGGCTGCCCGGCACAGTTTGCGCAAATTGCGTGACAAAGCTGCCCCAGTGTTGGCTTTCGCGGATCAGGCCTCGCAAAAAAATCCACGTGTCCAAGGGTTACCTCCTTCTTTGGCCGCAGGATGAGGTAATTTACCTGCAGGCCATGACTGGGCCGTGAAACCGTGGGCGCAATCGTGCAAGGTTCGGGGCCATGGGTATCGACATGGGTGTGGCCATTGGAGTATTTTCCAATCCAGGTATGAGCCTGAAGGGCAGTCCGGTCTTTAACTTATTCCTGATGGCTTGATCGGGTTGAAACTGGAAGTTTACGGTGCCCGGCTTTTGGTTTTGGTTTCTTTCTCT
>JANOAP010000474.1:0-2481 GCA_031411175.1 Rhodoferax sp.
GCCTCGGGCAGCCGGACATTGCGTTCCGCAAGGGAGTAGCCCAACGCGTTGTAAGCGTGCTGGTATTCAGGTTTGCCCGCGATGACAAGGCGCAGCAGGCGTTCCATCTCGACCGGCTGACCAACTTTTTCGGCCAGCATGGCCTGGTCGTACAAAAGGTCATAGTCGGGCGGGCCTGATTTGGTCCTTTCAACCAGCAGTTCGTAGGCCGGTTTGTACTGCTTGTTGTCCCGCAGCAACTGCACCTCGGCCATGATTTTCATCCGGCCATCTTCGGCACTTTTTTCGGGCAGGGCACGCAGGAGTTTGCGGCCATCTTCGAGCTTGCCCTGCTTGGCCAGCATATTGGCGCGGCGGCTCTGGGCGCTGATCATGTCTTCGGCATTGTCGATGCGCTTGAGCCAGCTCTCAGCCAGGGTAAAGTCCTTGCGCTGCTCGGCAATCGTTGCCAGCGACAGGTAGGCCTGGACCAGGCCGCGGCTGGTCTCCGCAGACGGTGCAACCGCGCTGGCCTTGACCAGATCGACATAGCGTGTGAGCGATTTCTCGGCCGCTGCCGTGTTCTTGTCCTGCAGCTCTAGCGTTCCCAGAATCAGCCAGGCCTGCGCGTAGTCGGGCTTCTCGGTCGTGATGATCTGCAACTGCGCTGCCGATTCTGCATAGCGCTGGGCGTCCAGCAACGCGCGTGCGTAACCCATGCGCACGTCAATCTGCGGCTTGCCTTCAAGGTATTTGCGCACGATGGGCTCGGCCAGCGGGGTTTTGGGGCTCATCAATGACAGTGCGAGCATCGCCGGGCCATCAGCACGGTTGTCCAACGCGTGGCCCTTGCGCGCAGCGTCCAGCACGCCCGCCGGATCGCCAGCCTCTATGCGCATTCGTCCCAGCGCTGTCCAAGTGGCTGGCCCCAGCGCGGGGCTGGTCAGGTATTCCCCCAGGGCCTGCTCTACCGTGCCGACGGCGAGTTTCTTGTCGGCGGCCCGGGCGTAATAGCGCGGAATGGCCGCGATGGCGGTTGCGCGGTCTTTGGGCTCAACGCTTGCCACTTCGCGTTTGAGTGGTTCGATGGTCTCGCTAATGCGATTGAGCCCGATCAGAATTTGTAAAACGTAACGATTCGCTTCTTTCGAGCCGGGCAATGCCTGACTCCAGGCGCGGGCCGCCTGCAAGGCTGATTCGCCGTTGCGGGCCTGCAGCGCGACATTGACGGCGCGTTCAAACAGCTTGGCGTCTTTGGTTTTGCGCGCAGCGTCCAGGATCAGCGAGAAGCCGGCACCGGGCTCGCCGCCCCGCGCGTTGAGTTCCCCCAACATCAACTGGTAAAAAAGCTCACCATCCAGGGCTGAATACCCGGGTGGCGTTGTGCCGGAGGCTGGCTCCACCGGGGCGGGTGCAGGTTGGGCGCCTGCATTGGCCAGCATCAAAAATAACAAACCGGCTGCAAAACCGGGTGCCATACCGGTTGCTGTACCGGCTGTATGAGGCGCGCTGTGCGAAAAACACGATCTGGCAAAAAAGCTTTTGAGTGGCATCATCGAACCATAATAATCCAAGGCGGTATCCGCTGTGTGAAGCATGCCTGAACTACCCGAGGTTGAAGTGACAAGGTTGAGCTTTGCCGACCGCATCAGGGGCGGGCGCATTCTTGCTGTGCGGCTTGGCAAGCCACTGCGCTGGCCCTTGGGTTGCGATTCGGCACGGTTGGTGGGTGCCACGGTGCTGGGCGTGCGGCGGCGCGGCAAGTATCTTTTGCTGGACCTGGACACGGATACCGAGAAGGGCTTGCTGCTGGTTCACCTTGGCATGTCAGGCAGTATCTCCTTCGCGGCGCAACTGCCGGCGGCGGGCGTTCATGACCATTTTGAAATGGCGACCAGCCAGGGTGTCCTGCGGCTGAACGATCCCAGGCGCTTTGGGGCCGTCGTTTTTGCGCCGGGCGAAAACTCTCCTGAAGCGCAAAAACTCCTGGGCAAGCTGGGCATGGAGCCGTTGTCAAATGATTTTGAGCTTGAGGTCTTCGCCAAAGGGCTTAAAAAACGGGGGGCGCCTATCAAGCAGGTGCTGCTGGCCGGGGATGTGGTCGTCGGCGTTGGCAACATCTATGCGTCCGAAGCCCTGTTTCTAGCCGGGATTCGTCCCACAGTGCGCGCCAGCAAACTCAGCCGACCACGCATTGCCAGATTGCATGCCGCCGTGAAGCAGGTGCTGGCGCGGGCGGTCGAACGGGGTGGCAGCACGCTGCGTGACTTTTCCAATGCGCACGGCGAGGCCGGCCATTTTCAGCTTGAGGCCATGGTGTATGGGCGCGAGGCGCTGGCCTGCAAAGTGTGCACGGCGCCCATCAAAGGCATACGGCAGGGCCAGAGATCGACGTTTTTCTGTCCCCAGTGCCAGAGAATTTGATAGCACAGTGGCAGCTCGGTGCTATATTGAAACCTTGCCCTGGGGGATTCCTTGACTACTTCCTTTAACGAACAGTTC
>JANOAP010000475.1:0-4679 GCA_031411175.1 Rhodoferax sp.
CAACAGGCCAAGATTGCGCGAACCTTGGTGTGGCACCAGCCCCACGCTGTACCCACCCAGCGCGCCCATCAATTGCTGCATGAGGCCTGCCAGGGCTGCAGCAGAACCCGCCAGCGCGGGGACGACGCCAACGGTTCCCGCCAGCGTCGGCGGCATCAGGAACCCGTGGCCCACGCCCAGCAGCATCAACGGCACGGTAAACGCCAATGGCGTGTCCACGCCCATGAAGGCCAGGCCAAGCATCAGCAACAGACCAGCCAGCGTTGCCACCTGACCCAGGGCCATCACCCAGCGCTCACCCTTGCCGTGAATCACCCGGCTGGTGAGAAAGTTGCCCGCCATGTAGGCAATGGGCACAAACATGATGTACCAACCCATGCCGTCCGGGCCTACGCCGTAACTGCTCAGCACGATGGGTGCACCTGCCAGAAACACATAAAACGCGGCCGTGGTCATGCACAAAATCAGCACATACAGCACCAGCGTCTTTTCCTGAAGCAGCTTTGCGTAGGCCGACAGCATCACGGCAAGCCAGTGCCCGTTGATTTGCCGCGCACCGGTCTGGCCGGGCATGCCCCGCCATGCCGCCACCCACAACATCACGGCAATGACCGCAATGAGCACGAAGTTGGCCTGCCAGCCAAAGCGCACATGCAATTGCCCACCCACCACGGCCGCAAAGGGCGGCGACAGGCCCATGGCCATGCCGATGTAGGCCATAACCTTGGTGCGTTGAGGCCCCTGGAACCTGTCTTGAACCAGGGAGCGGCCCACCACCGCGCCCGCTGCGCTGCCGGCCCCTTGCAGAACACGCGCGCCAATCAGCACATCCAGGTTCGGGGCCAGCGCCGCAGCCAGAGAACCCAGCGCCGCCAGGGCCAGCCCCGTCATGAGCACGACTTTGCGGCCATAGCGGTCAGACAGCGGGCCATAAACCAATTGAAAAAGGCCAAACGCCATCACAAACCCGCTGAAGGTGAGCTGCACCCGTGCCTGGCTGGCACCAAACAAGGCACTCCACTCCTGCATGGAGGGCAGGCAGATCGTCATGGCGGTCAGGCCGAAGGCGATCTGGGCAATCAGGTTGGTGATGAGCATGGAGAGTCGCAGGGTGCCGGGCTAAGGTAACAGAAAACGTGCCGTCACCCCCGCAGCGTCCCAAAGAACGCCCGCACCTCATCCACAAACAACCCGGGCTGTTCAAACGCCGCAAAGTGCCCACCCTTGGCCATTTCACTCCAGTGCGTGATGTTGTTGAACTGCGGCTCCATCCAGTGGCGCACCGGCGTGATGATCTCTTTGGGGAACACCGCCACACCGGTTGGCAGGTTGACCGTTATGCCCTTGGTGCCCTTGCCAAAGCTCTCCCAGTAAAGGCGGGCTGATGAGGCAGCCGATGCGGTCACCCAGTACATCATCAGGTTGTCCAGCAACTCGTCTCGGTTGAAGATGTTTTCGGGGTGGCCATCGCAGTCGGTCCAGGCCCAGAATTTTTCCAGTATCCAGGCCGCCTGCCCTGCGGGCGAATCGGTCAGGCCATAGGCCAGGGTCTGGGGCCGGGTGGCCTGCTGCATTGAATAACCTGAATCCCATTTGCGGTAGTGGTCCAGGCCCTTCAGGGCACGCTGCTCCTGTGGTGTGGGCTCGCCGTTCACCCTGGGTGCCGCACCCATCGCCAGTGTGATGTGAATGCCAGCGCAATGGTTGGGGTCGAGCGCACCGATAGCGGTGGTCACGGCGGAGCCCCAGTCACCGCCCTGCGCAGCGTAGCGGTCATAACCCAGCCGCACCATCAGTGCGCCCCAGGCTTGCGCAATGCGCGCCACGCCCCAGCCTGTCGTGGTGGGCTTGCCCGAAAAACCGAAGCCCGGAAGCGACGGGCACACCACATGAAACGCGTCTTCGGCCTTACCGCCAAAGCGCGTGGGGTCGGTCAGCGGCTCAATCACTTTGTGAAATTCCACCACCGAGCCCGGCCAGCCATGGGTGATGAGCAGCGGCATGGCGTGGGCATGTGGCGAGCGGGCGTGAATGAAGTGGATGTCCAGCCCGTCCAGCGTCGTGGTGAATTGCGCAAAGCGGTTCAGCGCGGCTTCACGCACACGCCAGTCATAACCGTCGGCCCAATAGCGGCAGACATCCTGAATCCAGGCCAGCGGCGCGCCCTGGCTCCAATCGCTCACCAGTTCGGCCTCCGGCCATCGGGTGTTGCGCAGGCGGGCCTTCAGGTCTTGAAGGATGTCATCGCTCACGGCGATTTGGAAGGGCCGGATGTCTGTGCTCATGATGCGCCTGCATGGGTTGATAGGGCAAATGCCGGGGTGGCAAGCCATGTTAGCCAGTTCCCATTGGGAGCCGTTTCTAGGCTACGCTATTCCCCAATCCGGAGGACAGCGTGAATATCCCAAAACAGATCATCGGTGCAGCCCTGGCGTGGCTGGCCCTCAGCGCTCAGGCGTTCCAGGTCTCCAGCCTGTCACCCCAAGGTGAAGTGGCCCGCATCCGGCAGGTGGTGGTGAAGTTTGACGAAGGGGCCGTCAACTTTGGCGACCCCAAAGCCGCTGCGCCTGTCACCCTGAGTTGCAGCGATGCGCAAGCCAGCAAAGGCGCGGGCCGCTGGACCAGCGAGCGCGAATGGGTGTTTGACTTCGAGGCCGATCTGCCGCCAGGCGTCGCCTGCTCTGTACTGGTGCGGCCAGGGCTCAAATCGGCCAAGGGCCCCGATATAACGGGCTTGACCAGCTACAAATTCAATAGCGGTGGGCCTTTCGTGCAATCTATCCGGCCTTACCCTGACAGCCAGATCGACGAAGAACAGTTCTTCACGCTGCAACTGAATGGACCGGCCACACTGGCCAGCGTGCAGGCCAACGTGGGTTGCGCGGTAGATGGCCTGGGCGAGCGGGTGCCGGTGCGCCTGATTGACGGCAAAGACCGCGCAGCACTGCTCAAGTCCCAAGGGCTGGACAAGGCCGCCGAGAAGTCTCCGTTGAGCATAGTGACCCTGGCCTGCAACCGGCGCCTTACGCCATCGGCGAATGTGCAACTGGTGTATGGCAAAGGAGTGTCCACACCCGCTTCGGGTGCGATGGGACCCACAGGGACAGGTATTGCAAATTCCATCGAGAAGCGCTTCAACTTCAAGGTGCGCGAGCCCTTTGCCGCCAGCTTCAACTGCGAGCGCGAAAACGCGCAAAGCGCCTGCCTGCCCATCCGTCCATTGAGCCTGAACTTCAACGCGCCTGTGGCACGCAAGCTGGCTGAGGGCATTCGCCTCGTCAGTGGCAAAGACACCTTCAAACCGGTGTTCAGCAAAGAAGATGGCGACAGCGAGGGCATCGTCAACAGCGTGACGTTCCAAACTGTGCTGCCTGAACAGACCCAGTTCACGCTGGAGTTGCCCAAAGACTTCAAGGACGCGTCCAGCCGCACGCTGCGCAATGCCGACAGCTTCCCCTTGAAAGTGGTCACGGGTGCCATGCCACCGCTGGCCAAGTTTGCGGCTGCTCCGTTTGGCATTGTGGAGCGTTTTGCCGAGCCCGACGGCGTGGCCATGCTGCCGGTGACCTTGCGCAATGTAGAGGCGGCCTTGCAGGTGAAGGGCTTGCAGCCCGGTGCGCCAACCACCGGCGGCAAGGTCAGCGACCTGCAACCCAAAACAGATGCCGACATCATTGCCTGGTTTGCCAAAGTGCAGCACTACGACAACTACACCGTATCCCGCAAAACAGCGGCGGGTGATGTGAAAGGGCCACTGCCCAAAGTGATAGACCCGCAAACCAAAGGCGAGGTGCAGTCGCGCATGCTGTCTTTGCTGCAAGGCCAGCCGGGTGTAAAAACCCTGGACTTGCCCAAGCCGGTGAGCAACGACCCACGCCCGTTTGAGGTGGTGGGCATTCCGCTGTCGCCTGGTTTTCATGTGGTGGAGATCGCATCGCAAAAGCTGGGCACATCGCTGCTGGACGAGCGCCACGGCAATGGCCGAACCATGGTTGTGCGCACCTCGGCGCTGGTGACCAACCTGGGTGTGCACTTCAAGCTGGGACGCGAGAACGCGCTGGCCTGGGTGACCACGCTGGACAAGGGCACGCCCGTGGCCAACGCCGCCGTGCGTGTGTCGGACTGCCGGGGCCGCGAAGTAGCCACGGCCATTACCAACGCGCAGGGCATTGCAAACTTGAAGGGTGTGCCGGTGCAGCCCCCCATTTGCGACAGTGGCAACAGCGCGGACTACGCCAATGGGCGCGCCTATTTTGTGAGCGCCCGCGCGGTGCAGGCCGGCGTGGAGGACATGAGTTTCACCTGGAGCGACTGGCACCGTGGCATTGAGCCCTGGCGCTTCAACGTGCCCACCAGCACCGACCCCGTGCCCGACGCCCGAGCTCATACGGTGCTGGACCGCAGCCTGCTGCGTGCGGGCGAAACCGTGGCCATGAAGCATTTCTTTCGCACTGAGACCTCGCGCGGCTTTGGCCTGGCAGACGAGCAGCCCGCCACACTGGTGGTGACCCACATGGGCAGCGGCCAGCAGTACACGCAGCCACTGGATTGGCGCAAAACCGCTACCGGTGGCCAAAGTGCTGAGAGCACGTTTCAGATTCCACCCGCTGCCAAGCTGGGCAGTTACCAGATTGAGTTGCGCGGCAAAAGTGAGTTGCAGGGTAGAGCCCGTGTGCAGG
>JANOAP010000476.1:0-2280 GCA_031411175.1 Rhodoferax sp.
GTGCGACGGTGCACACACGAATGCCGTGCTGGGCCAGGTCGCGCGCCATGGGCAAGGTCATGCCGACCAGGCCGCCCTTGGAGGCGCTGTAGGCCTGCTGGCCCACCTGGCCGTCAAACGCCGCAACCGACGCCGTGAACATCATCACGCCGCGCTCGCCGCCGTCCAGCGGCGCGAGCTTCACACACTCAGCAGCAAACAGGCGGCTGATGTTGTAGCTGCCAATCAGGTTGACGTTGATGACGCGGGCGAAGTCCTCCAGTGGTGCAGCGTTGCCGTCTTTGCCGACCACGCGCTTGGCACTGCCAATACCTGCAATGTTCATCAGGATACGGGCCGGGCCGTTGGCTGCTGCGGCTTTGGCCAGGGCGGCGATCACGCTGTCGGTGTTGGTGATGTCGCACTGACAAGCAATGCCGTTGATATCAGCCGCAACCTTCTCGGCCAGTGCCATGTTGACGTCAAGCACGGCCACCTTGGCACCGAGCCGCGCAAGTTCCCTTGCCACGGCTTCGCCCAAGCCCGATGCGCCGCCCGTGACCAGGGCTGAATGTCCTTGGATGTCCATTTATTTCTCCGGTTGTGCAATGTGGGGCGCTGTGCCATCGTGCAGCGCCAGGACGAGGGCGTCGCGGTGTTTGAGTACCGCACGCTGATTGATGGAGCCTTTGTCGGTGACCTCGCCCTTGTCTATGCTGGGCGGCTCGGTCAGGATCAGCGCACGGGCAATGCGGGTGGCGCTGCCCGTGCTGGTTTTGGCCAGTGTGTTCACCAGGTTTTGCAGCCAGGCCTTGACTGGGGCGGACGCCACGACGTCGGCCATGCTGGCACTGGCAGGCAGGCCGCTCAGGCCCCGCAGCTCGGGCGTGGGCACAATCATCGCGCCGATTTCCTTCAGGTTCAGGCCCGTGAGCACGGCATCCTGCACATAGGGCGCACCGGCCGAACTGATCTTCGCGCGCATCGGCCCTACGCTCACAAACGTGCCGGTGGCAAGTTTGAAATCTTCCGCAATGCGGCCATCAAAGCGCAGGCCCTGATGAATGTCGTTTGGGTCAATCCACTGCACCGCATCGCCGCTGCAGAAGAAACCCTCTTCGTCAAACGACTCGGCCGTAGTCTCGGAATTGCGCCAGTAGCCGGGCGTGATGTTGGGGCCGCGGTAGCGCACCTCGGTCTTGTCGCCCATGGGAACCAGCTTGAGCTCCAGGCCTGCAGCGGGCAGACCCAGATCGCCCGCCCGGGAATGCGGGGTGGTGACAAACAGGCCAAACGGGCCGGATTCGGTCATGCCCAGGCCGGCGGTCATCACCACGCGCTCGCCGTATTCCCGTTCTGCTGCGGCGTAAAGGCTGTCCCAGATGGGTTGCGCCAAAGCGGCACCCGCGTAAAAAAGCTGGCGCAGGCGGCTTAAAAAATTGCGCCGCAACTGGTCGTCGGTTTGCATGGCGTTGGCAATCGCTTCAAAGCCGATGGGCACGTTGAAGTACCAGGTGGGCGCGATTTCACGCAGATTGCGCAGCGTCTCGCCTAGCAGGGCGGGCGTGGGCTTGCCGTCGTCGATGTACAGCGTGCCGCCGTTGTAGACCACCATGTAGAAGTTGTGGTTGCCGCCAGCGGTGTGGTTCCAGGGCATCCAGTCCATCAGGACCAGCGGCTCTTCAAGCAGCACCGGCATGCTTTGCGCCATCTGCTGCTGGTTGGAACACATCATGCGCTGGGTGTTGATGACGGCCTTGGGCAGCTTGGTGGAGCCGCTGGTGAACAGGAACTTGACGATGGTGTCCGGCCCGGTGGCCTGCATGGCGGCATCGACCTGGGCGGTGGGCTCGGTCTTCATCAAGGTATCAAAAAGGGTCACAGCCCTTTGGGGATGAGCTTGACCAGCTATTGAATCAATAGCGACTTCGCAATCAGCGGGCACCACGGTGTCAATCGCCCGGCCATAACGGGCCCAGTCTGACGCGTAGACCATACCGGGGGTGATGGTGGCCAGCACATGGCGCAGCTTGTCGAAATCCTGGCTGATGAGCGAATAGGCGGGTGACACCGCGCAGTGCGGCACACCGGCATACATTGCACCCAGCGCCAGCAACGCATGTTCCAGGCTGTTTTCACTCAAGATGGCCAGCGGTCGTTCGGCGCTCAAGCCCCGGTCCAGCAGTGCCTGACCAATGCGGCGCGCTGCGTCTAGTGCCTGCGCAAAGCTGATGGTGCGCCAGTCGCCACCCAGCGCGGGGTCGCGCCGCGCGAACACGGGGCGGTCAGGGGTTTTGGCGG
>JANOAP010000477.1:0-6349 GCA_031411175.1 Rhodoferax sp.
TGTCGCGGGTCATCACCGCCACGGTGTCGGCACCTGGCGGCGATATCCGTGTGATTGGCGGCTATTTTCCGAACGGCCAGGAGCCGGGCAGCGACAAGTTTGAATACAAGATGAACTGGCTCAAGGGCCTGCGCGACTGGGTGCGGACCGAGCTGGTGACCTACCCGCGCCTGGTGATCATGGGAGACTACAACATCACGTTCGACGATGACGATGTGTGGGACCCGGTGGGCCTGAAGGACACGATTCACTGCACGGAAGAAGAGCGCTACCACCTGCGCGCCCTTGTCGCCATGGGGCTGCATGATTCGTTCCGCTTCTTCAAGCAGCCAGAAAAAAGCTACTCGTGGTGGGATTACCGAGATGCGGGTTTCCGCCGCAACCGGGGTCTGCGCATTGACCACATTCTGGTGAGCGAGGCGCTCAAGTCGCTGGTCACCGCCTGCACAATTGACCGGCTGCCGCGCAAAAACGAACGACCCAGCGACCATGCACCGGTTGTGTTGGCGCTGAAATTGCTCTGATTTTAGTAGCTAACCAAGCTTATATTTAAAGGGCTAGAGGTCAATTTAGGTTACCTTTGGCTCTTCTTCTTGGCCGAATACATGGCCAGGTCACTGCGGTGCGTGACGGATTCAACCGTGTCGCCCGGCAGCGCCTGAACCACGCCCACGCTGATGCTGGCTTTCAGGCCGGCACCCACCGACGTCCAGTCAAAATTCCGTACCGCCAGCCGGATACGCTCACAGGCTTGCTCAGCAGTTTGAAGCTCGGTGTGCTTGAAGGCGATGACGAACTCATCACCGGCCAGACGGGCGGGCATGTCTTCCTCACGCACATGGGCTTTGAGCAGCAAGGAAATCCGCTTGAGCACTTCATCGCCCACCTTGTGCGAAAAGCCGTCGTTGATCTGCTTGAACTTGTCCACGTCAATCAGCGCAATGCAGGTGGGCCGGCCGCTCTCCACACCATGGGTCAGCAGGCTGGCGGCGTACTGCTCGAAGCTGCGCCGGTTGGCAATGCCGGTCAGGGCATCTTCAAGTGACAGCCGCTCCAGTTGACGGGCATTCAACTCCATCTCCAGCATGTTTTTCTGCTGCTGACGGTTGTCCACCTGCCAGGCCACGACCCTTTCGCGGCCCTCCAGGCAATCCGTGCGTATGAGTTGTTCGCGCAGGCGCAGGCGACGCATTTCATCCAGCGCCAGACCGTTGTCGCCCTGCTCCACAAAAAGCTGGGACACCAATAGATGCCCCAGGCAGGCGAGTTGCTCATGCTCGACATCCACCGCCACCTCGATCATTTTCTGGGCGTGCAGCGTGGCCGTGGGCAGGTCTGTCTCGGCCCATGAGATTTCCGCTTTCAGCCAGTACTCCAGCGCGTTGAGCCATGTCACGCTGCCATACTGGCGCGCACTCAGACTCAAGCCGTCCATACCCGCCATGGCCTCGCGCAGATCGCCTTGCCAGCAGTTTTCAAGGCAGGCAGAAAACGCGACGACGGCACTCGTGGTGATGTTGGCATTGCGCTGCTCCACCAGGGCTGCAAACGTGCTGCGCAGCTGGCGCATGGTCTGCAGGGGTGGCAGATCACCCGTGTAATAGCGTTCATAAAAAACGCGGATCACCTCGGACCACCACTGGTTCACGCGCGGCTGGAAGGTGTCCAGCGGCGGCGTGGCGGTAGTGGCGATTTGCAGCGCTGCCGCAAACGCCTGTTCGGCCTTGTCAAAACTGCGGCTCCAGGAATAGGCAATGCCCAGGTAGTTGTAAGACAGCACACTGTGATCGCCGCGCGGCAGCAATTCGCTCAGGCGCACGCTGAGCAGGGCGGCCTCTACGGCCTCCTCATTGCGCCCCAGGTTGATGGAGACAATGGCGTGCGTGGTCAGGGCCATGACCTCACCCGAGGCATGCTCCAGTTGCTGGAAGATCTGGGCCGCACGCTGGCTGGCCCGGTGGGCCCGCCGGTAGCGTGACACCATGCGGTCACAATGCGCCAGACACAGCAGCGCACTGGCTTCAAAATAACTTTGCTTTTGAACTTCAGCGGCCTTGAGCACGTTCAGCGCGAGCTCCCTGCCCGCCTGAACATCGCCCTCGTCCAGGGCCGCGTGCGCGTTGGAAAGCAACTGCTCCAGGTCCTCTGTGGGGAGCAACAGGACATCTTTTTTCATGATCTCCCAAGCTTACCCCACGCACCGATTCACTCCAGACCCAGCTCCTGGATTTTGCGTGTAATGGTGTTGCGCCCGATGCCCAGCTTTTGCGCTGCCTCAATGCGTCTGCCCTTGGTATTGGCCAAGGCCGTGAGGATGAGCCTGGACTCGAACCGGCGGGTCAACTCGTCCCACACGTCGTGCCGGCCTGTGGCCAGTAAAACCACCGCCTCGGCTTCCAGACCGGTTTCCCAACTGGTACCCCCAGTGAGCTGGGAGATGGCGGAAAGTCCCGGTAGCGCGGCGTCAAGGGGCCTGGCGTCACCAGGCCGCACCGAAGCTTTCGGCTCGCCACCTGGCGCCCCTGCCACCAATCCATCAGATGCAGCTTCAGTCTTTTCTGACAGGGCTGCGCTCACCGAATGGGGAGCCGGATCGGCAGACACCACAGCCACCTCGGGCGGCAGATCCTTGGGTTCGATCACCTGGGCCGGGGCCATCACGGTAAGCCAGTGGCAGATATTCTCAAGCTGGCGCACATTGCCCGGAAATGAAAATGCACCAAGCCAGGCCAGCGCCGAATCGGAGATGCGTTTGGGCTCCACACCGAGCTGCTGTGCGCTTTGCTGCAGAAAATGGCGTGTCAGCATGGCCACATCTTCCTTGCGCTCACGCAAGGCGGGCAGCCTCAAACGAATGACGTTGAGGCGGTGGAACAAATCTTCGCGGAACGCGCCGTCTTTCACGCGCTGCTCCAGATTCTGATGCGTGGCGGCAATCACGCGCACATTGGACTTCACCGCGCTGTGACCGCCCACACGGTAGAAGTGGCCGTCGCTCAAAACGCGCAGGAGACGGGTCTGCAAATCAAATGGCATGTCGCCGATTTCGTCGAGAAACAGCGTGCCGCCATCGGCCTGCTCGAACCGGCCCCGGCGCATGGTTTGTGCACCCGTGAAGGCGCCACGCTCGTGGCCAAACAATTCGCTCTCAAGCAAATCCTTGGGGATGGCTGCCGTGTTGATGGCAACGAAGGGCCCATTGGCGCGTGGTGAATGCTTGTGCAGCGCGCGCGCCACCAGCTCCTTGCCCGAGCCCGATTCGCCGGTGATCATCACCGTGACGTTACTCTGGCTCAGCCGGCCAATGGCCCGAAACACATCTTGCATGGCGCTGGCCTGGCCCAGCATTTCGGGGGCGTCTGCCATGCGCTCTTCGGCCACTTCCTCGCGCTGGCTTTCTTCCACCGCACGGCGAATCAGCTCAACGGCCTTGGGCAAATCAAACGGCTTGGGCAGGTACTCAAAGGCACCGCCCTGAAAGGCCGACACGGCACTGTCCAGGTCAGAAAACGCCGTCATGATGATGACTGGCAGCCCCGGGTGCTTGGCTTTCACTTTTTCCAGCAGATCCAGGCCCGAGCCGCCCGGCATGCGGATGTCACTCACCAAAATCTGGGGCCCGTCGTCATCACCGGCCACGTTCAGTGCGGCAATGACATCCTTGGGGTTGGTGAAGCTGCGCGTGGGAAGGTTCTCGCGCAGCAGCGCTTTCTCAAGAACGAAGCGGATGGACTGGTCATCATCAACTATCCAGATCGGCTTCATGTTGTTGGTTATCCCTGTTCAAGCCGCCCGGACATGACTCAGGGCAGCGGTATCAATATCTGAAAATCCGTACGCCCTGGTGCGCTTTCACACTCGATCGTTCCGTGATGTTGCTGGACAAAGGTTTGCGCCAACGTCAGCCCCAGCCCGGACCCGCCCTCCCTGCCCGACACCAGCGGGTAGAAAATGCGTTCCTTGATCGAGTCTGGTACGCCAGGCCCGTTGTCAATGACATGCAATTCCAGTGCCAACCGGTAGCGCTGTTTGCCAAATGTGACCTGGCGCACCACACGGGTCGTGAAAGTCACCTCGGCCTGACCCGCCGCAATCTGCTCCACCAACGCCTGACAGGCATTGTGCGCAATGTTGAGCACGGTCTGAATGAGCTGCTCGCGGTCGCCCCGGAACTCGGGAATCGAGATGTCATAGTCGCGGATAACCTTGAGACCTTTCGGAAATTCTGCCAGGATCAGCGAGCGCACCCGTTCGCACACTTCATGAATGTTGACGTCGCCTACCAAATGCGGTCTGCGGTGCGGTGCCAGCAGGCGGTCTACCAGGGTTTGAAGGCGGTCTGCCTCACGGATGATGACCTGGGTGTACTCGGTCAGTTCGCGGGACTCAATCTCCATCTCCAGCAACTGAGCCGCGCCGCGAATGCCGCCCAGCGGGTTCTTGATTTCATGCGCCAGGTTGCGGATGAGCTCCTTGTTGGCTTGCGCCTGGTCAGCCAACCGCTCTTCGCGGTCCTGGCGCGCCTGCTGCTCCTGCGGCAGCAGCTCGACAACGATTTCGCTGGCCAATTCTGTCTGCGTCACGATCACGTGGACCGGAATCGCCTCATGGTTCAGCCGCTTGAGCCAGGCGTCATACCGCAGCGCGGCGAAAGCGTTGCCGCCCGCACCTTCCAGCGCACTGGTGAGCGCGTGAGGTTCCGTAAAGCTGTCGGGGAAATACGAGCCCTCGATCGTGCGCCGCGACATGCCCAGCGCATCTTCCAGCGCTGAGTTGGCAAACAGTACCGTGCCGTCGCTGTGCACCACGGCCACCAGGGTGGCCAGCAAATCGAAGGTATGAAACCGCGCTGCCGCTGAAAACAAGGGGGAAATGGATAGCTTGCTCAAGCCATCCATTTTGCCCCAGATTGTTTACTTGGCTGTAGCTGACCCAGCCCGGCCCAGTTCGCGGCGAATACCCGCAATGTCACTTTCATTGCGGGTCAGACTGGCCTTGAGTTCGGCTACACGGTCAAGGTATTTCTGGTGATTGCGCGTCTCAGTGCCCAGCTTTTCAGGCTCGCCGTTGTTGTACTCGCGAACCAGATCGGCCTGGCGGGCTTCGGCTTTCTTGAGCTCAGACTCGAGAATCTGCCGGGCATCGGAATCACGTGAACGCTGATCAGTCGCATCAACGCGCTGGTTGGCTTGTGTGGCAGACGCCAGCTTCACGGCAGGTGTACCCGATGTACCTGCAGTCGGTCGGGTACCCTGCACAATGGTGACGTTGCCGCCTTCCATGAGCTTGCAGCCGTGCGCTCTAGGGTCTTGGAGGGTGTTGGTGTAAACGTTGTTGTCACACCGGTAGATGCGCTCCTGCGCGAGGGCATTTGCTACAAAGAATGCAGCAAGCAGCGAGAGGGCTAAAGGAACAGCCCGGGGAATTACGGCAATCGGTAAAGTGTGTTTCATACTATCTCCAAGCATCAAAAATGCAGGGACGTTCGGCCAGTATGCGTCAAATCACCACAAAAACAAACCTGCAAGGTCTTTCACAAAGCAAAAGAACGGCCAAAGCCGTTCTTTTTGTGCGACAAGTTGTAAGGATTACAGCGAGTAATACATGTCAAATTCAACCGGATGGGTGGCCATGCGGAAACGCGTGACTTCCTGCATTTTCAGGTCGATGTAGGCATCAATGTACGAGTCCGTGAACACGCCACCCTTGGTCAGGAAGGCGCGGTCCTTGTCAAGGTACTCCAGCGCCTGATCCAGGCTGTGGCATACCGTGGGGATCAATTTATCTTCTTCCGGTGGCAGGTGGTACAGATCCTTGCTGGCAGCTTCGCCAGGGTGAATCTTGTTTTCCACGCCGTCCAGACCCGCCATCAGCAGGGCCGAGAAGCCGAGGTAAGGGTTCATGAGTGGATCGGGGAAGCGTGCTTCCACGCGGCGGCCCTTGGGGTTGGCCACAAACGGAATGCGGATCGAAGCCGAGCGGTTCTTGGCCGAATAAGCCAATTTCACAGGTGCCTCAAAGCCGGGAACCAGGCGCTTATAGCTGTTGGTGCCGGGGTTGGTGATGGCGTTCAGGGCACGGGCGTGCTTGATGATGCCGCCGATGTAGTGCAGCGCGAAATCGCTCAGACCTGCATAGCCGTCGCCTGCGAACAGGTTCTTGCCGTCTTTCCAGACCGACTGGTGAACGTGCATGCCGGAACCGTTATCACCCACGATGGGCTTGGGCATGAAAGTCGCCGTTTTGCCGTAGGCGTGAGCCACGTTGTGGATCACGTATTTTTGCAGCTGTACCCAGTCAGCGCGCTGGATCAGCGTGCTGAATTTGGTACCCAGTTCCATCTGGCCAG
>JANOAP010000478.1:0-3300 GCA_031411175.1 Rhodoferax sp.
CGCCATGACGGCCAGTTGCCCCACCAGCACGGTGCCCGCGTGGCGGGCGATGAATTTCAGTTCAACCACGCGCGCCTACTTTTGCGGTGGCAGCACGCGCCGGTAGAGCAGCACATCTTCATCCTTGTCAGGCGCGCGGTAGCCGATGTCTTGCGGTGTCCACTGCTCGAAGTCAACAACGGTGCCCAGCGTGGGCAGGGCATCGCGGTCAACCAGCAGCCAGGGGCAGGTCGCCAGCTTGCTGGCGGGCTTCAACTTGAGCCGGGCGTGGAACTGGAACGCCGCGATTTGCCCGCGATCCAGGCCATGGGTCTCAATGCAGGCGGGCCTCTGCACCATAGCCCCCACGCGCTGGGCCAGGGTCACATAGCTGCGCGCAAAGTCGAGCAACGGCAGCCACAAGCTCATAAGCAAAAGCCAGCACAGGGCTGCCCCGCCAGCGGGCAGCACCAGGCTTTTCCAGATGGCCGCGCGATGCCGACCAACCCGCCATTTAACCAGCCAGGCCCAAGCCAGTGTCGCGGCAATAGCTATCAAAAATGGCGCAAATGAAAAACTGTGAACAAAGCCGGGTGCCAGCCGGGCCACGTTGGCTGCGGGTTGGGGCGGGATGCCGGTCTGCATGGCAATCCAGACCACCCAGATGATGAGGGCACACCCTGTGAAGAACAGCAGGGTGAACCAGTCCACCAGGGCGGCCACGCTGCGGTCGAGTGTGGGCAACGCAAAGGCCGCAAGAGCCGCCAGAGCCGGTAGCGCCAGCAGCAGGGAGCGGTCGCCCGATGACGTCATCAGAGTCGCACCCAGCGGTACGGCGACAAACCACAAAGGCAGGGCGAGGTGACGGCTCATGCTGCTGCGCCACAGCTGTAGCCGCCAGCGCCAAAGGGTCCAAAGCGCCAGAGGCCAGGCTGGCCAGGTAAACCACAGCAGCAGTCGGCTGATGCCGCGCCACTCGGCCCAAGTGGCCTGCGGAAGTTCGATGCGCCAGCGCCAGAGGTCGAGCGCCATGGCCAGCAGGGCGACCACGGCGGTCAGCACCGCAATAGCCCAAACCCAAACGCGGTGTCGAACATGGCTGGCCGCTATGTCTGCTTCATCATGTCGACCGCTCAGCGCGGTGGGGCGGTCCAGCGCATGGATCAACGCGCTGCCCGCACCCAACAGAACGGCCAGGGATGGCGCGCCTGACAGCGTCAGCCCGACCAGACCCGCCACACCGCCAATGGCCGGGCCCCATCGGCCAAAAGGCAGGGCGGCAACCGAATAAAAGAACAAGGCGGTGAAACACAGCTGGGCTGCCGCGGGCGTTGTCTCATGAGACAGTTGGGCCAGGCCCAGGCAGGCAATGAACGCGAGCAAGCCGCCGTCGGCCATGGCTCGTGCGTAATCGGGTGCATTGGCTTCGCCGCCAAAGGCAAACGCAACCGGCTGGGCCTTGGGCGTGCGGGCAAGGTAGTAGGTGCCCCACCAGGTGGCAGCCAGGCTCAGCACCAGCAACAGCCCGAAAGGAATGCGCGCTGCAAAATCGGTGGCAAGCCAGCTCGGCGCCAACGCTATCGCCCATGCACCCAGCCAGTAAGGCAGAAGAGCGTCAACCGGGGGCGGTAGCCCCATCAATTGCGGTGCAAACCAGCCCGTGCCTGTTTGCGCCAGTTCCAGCATGTAGCCAAAGGCCGTCATGTCGGCGCTCTTCCAGGGCTCGCGGCCAAAGAAGCCTGGTAGCACGTAAGCAAGGCAAAAAAGCCACAGTGCAAGGCGTGGCAGGCGCTTGACAGAGCCTTGGGCAACGATGGCTGGGGTGGGCTGGTTCACGCGTTCAGATGAAAATAAGGCAGAAGATCAAGTCGGTTCCATTCGAATTTCGGGGCACCAATGCAAAAGGGCAGCGCGGTAAACCGGCTGCCCTTTGGGAAGACCTGCGGCCAGTTTACTTGGCGGCGGTCTTGCCGAAGCGGTTGCGGAAGCGCTCGACGCGGCCACCCATGTTATCCACGGATTTTTGTGTGCCGGTGTAGAACGGGTGCGACTCGCTGGAGGTGTCAAGCTTGTACAGTGGCAGCTCGCGACCGTCTTCCATCTTGATCATCTCTTTGGCGTTGGCGCAAGAGCGGGTGACGAATTTGAATCCATTGGACAAGTCCTGGAAACAAACTTCACGGTAATTGGGGTGAATGCCTTCTTTCATGATTTTTCCTAGTGTTCAGTGGCAATAGCCGCGCCAAACTATTATGGCGTACTTTTCGCGGACAGCCCTAGATTATATACCGGAGTCAGGTTGTCGAAGACCGCGAGTTATCCGCCCCGGCGCATCTGGTCGAAGAACTCCATGTTGGTCTTGGTGCCCTTCATCTGCTTCAAGACCAACTCCATGGCATCCACCTCATCCATGTTGTAGAGGAACTGGCGCAGGATGCGGGTCTTCTGCAACACCTCGGGTTGCAACAGCAATTCTTCACGCCGTGTGCCGCTGCGATTCAACTGGATCGATGGGAACACACGTTTTTCGTACAGGCGGCGGTCCAGGTGGATTTCGCTGTTACCGGTGCCTTTGAACTCTTCAAAAATCACCTCGTCCATGCGGCTGCCGGTATCAACCAGGGCGGTGGCGATGATGGTCAGTGAACCACCTTCTTCCACGTTGCGGGCCGCACCCAGAAAACGCTTGGGCCGCTGCAGAGCGTTAGAGTCCACGCCGCCCGTCAACACTTTGCCGGAGGAGGGCACGACGTTGTTATAGGCGCGGGCCAGGCGGGTGATGGAGTCCAGCAAAATCACCACGTCTTTTTTCAGCTCAACCAGGCGCTTGGCGCGCTCAATCACCATTTCGGCCACGTGCACGTGGTGCGCGGCAGGTTCGTCAAACGTGGAGGCAATGACCTCGCCCTTGACCGTGCGCTGCATCTCGGTCACCTCTTCGGGGCGCTCGTCGATCAGCAGCACCATGAGGTAGCTGTCGGGGTAGTTGGCGCTGATGGCGTGGGCGATGTGCTGCATCATCACCGTCTTGCCGCTCTTGGGTTGGGCGACGATCAGTGCGCGCTGGCCTTTGCCAATGGGCGCAATGATGTCGATCACGCGACCGGTGATGTTCTCGTCACCCTTGATGTCGCGCTCCAGCTTCATCTGCTCTTTGGGGAACAGTGGCGTCAGGTTCTCGAACATGACCTTGTGCTTGTTTTCCTCCGGGCCGCCACCGTTCACGCGGTCCAGCTTGTTCAGCGCAAAGTAACGCTCGCCGTCTTTGGGCGTGCGCACTTCGCCTTCGATCATGTCACCGGTGTGCAGGTTGAAGCGGCG
>JANOAP010000479.1:0-3017 GCA_031411175.1 Rhodoferax sp.
CGCCTATGTGGTCAACGGCTATGGTGCCAACCGGCTGCGGCCCCTTATCCACCTCGCGCAAGCGCGGTTTGAGCGCGAACAGGCACTGCGCAACGAGCTTGAAGATGTGTCCAGCCGCTTTGAAGAGCGTCGCCTGGTGGACCGGGCCAAGGGTATCCTGATGACGGCGCGGCAGATGTCAGACGATGATGCCTTCCAGATGCTGCGCACAGCGTCCATGCACACCAACCAGCGCCTGGGTCAGGTGTCGCAGCACATCATTCATTCGGCCCGCTTTGCCGAGGGCGTGAACCGGGCCGGGCAACTGCGCATGCTGTCGCAGCGGCTGATCAAGCTGCATCTGCTGCAACTGGCTGGCGTGCAGGTGGTGCAAAGCAGGGCGCTTCTGAAAGACTCCGTCCAGCGCATTGATGCCAACCTGGCCTTGCTGGGCAAAAGCCTCTCAAAGCCCACCTTTGGCGATTTGCTTGGCCCCGTGGTGTTTACCTGGACGCGGCTCAAGCATGCCTTGCAGGGCGAGCCCCAGGTAGGGCAGATGACGCAGGTGGACGAGTTGGCCGAGCTGCTTCTGCTGGAGGCAGAGCGCCTGACCAGCAGCCTGGAAAATGGCGGCGCGGTGGCACCCCTGCATGTGCTCAATGTGGCCGGTCGCCAGCGCATGCTGTCGCAGCGGTTTGCCAAATACGCTTTGCTGGGCGTGCTGGAAGGGCACGACAACGACGTCGCCCTACAGCGCAGCGAGATGGGGATGGCCGAATCAAAAACTGCGTTTGAGCAGTCGCTGCGCTATCTCAACGACATCCCATTGACCGCACAGGACATTCGCGGCGCGCTGGACGCGGCTGCCGGGGCCTGGCGGCAGATGCTGGCCGGTGCAGCAGATGCCCGGCAGGCGCCAGGCCAGGAGACCTTGGCCCAGGCCAGCGAAAGCCTGCTGGACACGTTTGAGCAGCTTTCGTCCCGGTATGAGCACAGCATGCAGATGCTGGTGGGGTGAGCCGACGAGGCGAAGTGTTGCGGCGCACCAATATCGGGCATTGATCTTGCGTATTCTGGTGCATGGCATTTGAACTAGACATTGGCTTCGCGTCTCAAGCGGGCCGCAAAGACAGCAACGAAGATTTTTGCGCGGCCATGCTGCCGCAAAAAGGGCAGGAGGACATGGGCTCCATCGTGGCCATTGCGGATGGCGTCAGCACCGGGGGCATGGGCAAGGAGGCGGCCCAGACCACGGTAACCAGCCTGGTGCGTGATTACTACGGCACGCCGGAAACCTGGGACACCACGGTGGCGCTGGACCGCATCATCGGCGCGCAAAACGCCTGGCTGGCGGGCATCAATCGCCGCCGTCACCCCGTGCTGGGCCTGACCACGCTAACGGCCCTGGTGCTGCGTGGCCAGTCTTACACGCTGGCGCATGTGGGCGACACCCGGTGCTATCTGCTGCGCGATGGCAAGACCCTTCAGCTCACGCATGACCATGTGGTGAACCACCCTGATTTCAAGCACCAACTGTTGCGCTCCGTCGGGGCCGAAGACCACCTGGTGGTGGACTACGTGCAGGGTGACTTGCATGTGGGCGACGTTTTCCTGCTGCTCAGTGATGGTGTGCACGGCGAAGTGCGCGAGCGCCGTCTGAAAGAGTTTGCCGAGATGCCCGGCGCACAGGAGGCGGCCCAGAAACTGGTCGAGGCCGCCCTGGCCGCAGGCAGCACCGACGACGTCACCGCCATGGTGGTGCGCGTGCTGGGCCTGCTGGACGCCACACTGCATGACGTGAACCGCAATGCGCAGGTGTTGCCCATACCGCCGCGCCTCAAGGTGGGGGAGGTGATCGACGGCCTGAATGTGACTGCGCCCGTGGCCGACAACGGCATCAACGTGCTCTACCAAGTTCGAGCTATTGCCCCCACGCTCGGCACTGGCGTGTCCTTGCTGCCCCCCGAGGGGGCCCTCACGCCTAAGGGCGGCCGGTCGGCGCTTGCTCCCCGCCAAGGCAAGCTCTACGCCCTCAAGACGCTGAACCCGGCCCGTGCGCATGACCAGGAAGAGCGCGCCATGCTGGCCCATGAGGCCTGGCTGGCCAAGCGCATGCAGACAGGCCGCACGGCCGATTACCTGGTCAACATTCACGAAGAGCTGCCCACGGGCAAAGAGCGCAGCGCGTTCTACCTGCTGTACGACTGGCACAGCGGTGAAACCCTGCAGCAGATGCTGGACCGCAAACACAAGTTCAGCATTCAGCAATGTCTGGGTGCGGCCACCCAAATGGCACGCGCGCTGGGCCGTCTGCACCGCCAGTGCGTGATTCACCGCGACATCAAGCCCGCCAACCTGCACCAGGGGGAAGACGGCGTGCTGCGCCTGCTGGATCTGGGCGTGGCGCTCACGGGCCGCGAGCCCGAATCCATGCGCAAGCTGCACGCGGGCACGCCCAGCTATGTCAACCCCGAGCAGTGGGGCTTTAGCGCGGTAGCTGCAGAAGGCCCCGAAGAATTGCCCGACGCCCAGAGCGATCTGTTCGCGCTGGGGGTGACGCTGTACCAGTTGCTCACTACCAAACTGCCCTACGGCGACGTGCTGCCCTACCAGGTGGGTCGCTATTACCGAGACCCCACGTCCCCCAGCCGCCACAACCCCGAGGTGCCCATCTGGCTGGACCACATCGTGCTGAAAGCTGTGGCCCGCGACAAGCGCCAGCGCTTTGAGACGGCCGAAGAAATGTTGTTGGCGCTGGAGCGCGGCGCCTCGCGGCCCCTCACAGCGCCGTTGGCCACACCGCTGATCCAGCGCGACCCCACAACGGTCTGGAAGCTGGCCCTGGCGGTGTCTGTGCTGTTCAATCTGCTCCTGGTCTACTGGCTGTTGTTCTTGCCAAAATAGGGATTTTTACCCCGAATCCATTGAGGTTTTAGCTATAAAAAATATAGCGAATAGAGATAGAACAGAATCTGTGATTTAGTTGGCATCCTGCTGGGCAGGGCTGGCCTATCCTGCATTAAAGTTCTGCCGTCCAG
>JANOAP010000480.1:0-2561 GCA_031411175.1 Rhodoferax sp.
GAACAATTGCTCGACACGCACCGGGAACTTGGCAAGGCACCCGCGCCTTTGAGCTATGGCCGAGGCCGCCCGCGCCCCTTGTTTCAGGGCGGTGCACCCAAGGTCATCCTGTCGCGTTTCACCCCCGCAAGACTGCACCGCCTGTTTGATGCCCACCAGGCCGAAATTGCCCGCGTGGGCCTGCCTGCGGATTGGGAAGCTTTTCGCAAGTACTTCAGCGCGATTCGCAAGGCTGGTTTTTACATCTCGGGCGGCGAGCTGGAAGCCAGCCTGTCAGCCGTGGCGGCTCCCCTGGTTGCCCGTGATGGTCATGTTTTGGGTGCCCTGTCGGTCGTGGGCACAATGCAGCGCATGGCCGTGATCGATGAGCCGAAGCTGGCCCAACTGGTGATGCGCACCGCCCGTGAGATCTCTGCCCGGCTGCCCTGACAGCCTGAATCATCCCGTTCTCCTTCTTCACTTTTAACCCGAGGAATTCTCAATGAAACTCATCAGCTTTCTCAACAACGAAACGCCTTCGTATGGCATCGTCACCGGTGATGATGTGCTGGACCTGACACCCATTCTGGGCGCGCAGGCACCTGACCTCAAAAGCCTGATTGCACTCAACCTGGTCGGCGCCGCTGCCGCTGCGGGCAAGGCACACAAGCCGACGCTCAAATACGCGCAGCTCACGCTGTTGCCGGTCATCCCCAATCCCGACAAGATTCTTTGCGTGGGCCTCAATTACCATGACCACGTGGCGGAAACCGGCCGTGCCTTGACTGAAAAACCGGCCATCTTCGTACGCATGCCCGCGTCGCAGGTGGCCCATGGCCAGGCGATCATCCGCCCGCCGGAGTCAGAGCGGCTGGACTATGAGGGCGAAATCGCCATCGTCATCGGGCAGGGTGGCCGGCGCATCGCCGAAGCGGACGCCTGGAGCCACATTGCCGGGTACAGCTGTTACAACGATGGCAGCATTCGGGACTGGCAAAACCACACCACCCAATGGACGGCCGGCAAAAATTACTGGCGCACCGGTGGCTTCGGCCCCTGGCTGGTGACGGCTGACGAGATCAAGCCCAACCAGCAAATGACACTGACCACGCGGCTCAACGGCGTTGAACTGCAACGCGCCACCACCGACATGATGATCCACAGCATTCCGCGCCAGATTGCCTACATCTCGTCGTTCATACCGCTGTTGCCCGGCGACGTGATCGTGACCGGCACGCCCGGTGGCGTGGGCAACAAGCGCAGCCCGCAGCTGTTCATGAAGCCTGGCGACGTGGCCGAGATTGAAGTCGACGCGATTGGCATCCTGCGTAACAGCGTTCGCGACGAATAAAACCGCAACGCGCAGCGGCGACAATTGGGCCTATGCTTTTTCAGCCATCCCAAGCCGATGTCCGCCGCTTTTTCTGCTCGGTTTATGCCAAAGCCCTCGCCAATCAACCTCTGGAAGCTATTGAAACCATAGCGATCCTGTGGATTGACGAGCACCCGGAGTACCACGCCGAGCTGGCCGATGTAGACGCGGCCCTGCTCAAAATGGCCGACGAAGAAGGTGCCAGGGGCAATCCGTTTCTGCATCTGTCGATGCACCTGTCCATCAGCGAACAATGCTCCATCGACCAGCCGCGCGGCATCCGGCAGGCCGTGGAGCTGCTGACGGCGCGGCGAGACTCACTGCATGACGCGCATCACGAAGCCATGGACTGCCTGGGCGCGATGATCTGGGAGAGCCAGCGGGCCGGTCGCCCACCGGATGGCGCGGCTTACATTGATTGCGTGCAACGCCAAGCCACACGCGATTGAACAAGCCAGTGAAAAGGCCCGAGATGCTACAGTTTATATAGCTGCTCAAGTCCATTTTACGGGGGCCAGAAGCAAAAAGACCGCTCAATGAGCGGTCTTTTCAAGGGTTGATGCGGTTCACCGGAACTTGGCTTCCGGCACCACTTTCAGCTCGCCAGGCAGGTGGCTGATGTAGCTCGCCATTTCTTTCATCTCGGCGTTGGAGAATTGCTTGGCAATACCGGCCATGACGCCGTTGGATCTGCCCCATGTCGCCAGGTTCTCGGTTTTGTACGCCTTGAGCGCCACAAACAGGTAGTCAGCATGCTGGCCTGCAATCTTGGGATAGGTGGGGTCGATCGGCTTGCTGAAGCTGTCACCGTGGCAAGACACGCATGCGCCTTTTTTCACCAGCTCGGCCGCTTTGGCTGAGCCGTCGGCAGCCTTGCCAGGGGCCTGCGCACCGGCCACGACGCCGTGACCTTCATAGTAGGCGGCCACATCGGCCATGTCCTGGTCGCTCAGCGATTCGGCGACACCACGCATGGTGGGGTGCTTGCGGTCGCCCTTTTTGTAGGCGGTCAGCGCGGAAACAATGTATTTCGCGCCCTGACCGGAAATTTTGGGGACCTTATAGACTTCAGGAAAGCTGGCCTGGTAGCCCACGATGCCATGGCAGCCGATGCACTGATCAATTTTTTTCAGACCCGCCTTGGCATCACCTTTGATCTCTTGTGCGGTGGCAGAAAAGCCCGTCACGGAAGTGACAACCAGGGCGAGCA
>JANOAP010000481.1:0-5683 GCA_031411175.1 Rhodoferax sp.
AGATGGACGATGTGCTGGCGGTGGGAGACGTCACGCTGTCGGCCCTGCGTGCCGGGTTTTTGAAGGCCTATTTGGCGCTGCTGGTGATTGCCGGGCTGGTGGCCTGGTGGCTGGTGCTGGCGCACAAAAGCCGACAGGTGGCGCAGGAGGAGTCGAACCGGCAAACCCACCTGCTCAATGAACAAACCCGTGCGCTGCAGCGTGAAATCGACTCCCACCGCATCACCGACGACGCCCTGCAGCAGGCCCGCCAGGTGGCCGAAGCCGCACGCCACGCCGCCGATCAGGCCAGCCAGGCCAAAAGCCGCTACATCAGCGCCATCAGCCATGAGCTGCGCACGCCGCTCAACAGCATTCTGGGTTATGCCCAGCTGATGGGTGAAGACACGTCCATCCCGGCGCACCGCAAGCAGGCCGTCAACGTGATCAAGCGCGGGGGCGAGCATTTGTTGTCGCTGATTGAAGGCACGCTGGACATTGCGCACATCGAGAGCGGCAAGCTTCGCCTCAACGTCAAGCCCATGCGTTTTGCCGATTGCATTGACGAGATGTGCGACATGTTCGAACCCCAGGCGCTTGCCAAGGGCTTGCGCTTTGAGTTTGAGCCCGAAGGCACGCTGCCCGAGGTGGTACGTGCCGATGAAAAGCGCGTGCGCCAGATCCTTATCAACCTGCTGGGCAATGCCATTAAATTTACGGCCACCGGGCGGGTCTGCCTGCGCGTGCGCTACGCCCGCGAGATGGCGCTGGTGGAGATTGACGACACAGGCCCTGGCTTGTCAGCGGCCGAACTGGAAAGCATTTTTGAGCCCTTCGAGCGCGGCTCGCAGACAGGGCAGGCAGCGCCCGGCAGCCCCGTGTCTGGCGGCGCAGGCCTGGGGCTGACCATCGCGAAGATGCTCACCGACCTCATGGGTGGCGAGATGACGGTGAGCAGCACACAGGGCCGGGGCTCGGTGTTTCGCATCAAGCTGTTTTTGCCCGAGCTGCACCCGGCTGTGCCCGGTGACAGGAAGGCGTTGCTACCCGCAGTGAGGCTGCAACGCCGCGCCTACCTGGGCACGCGGCGCAAGCTGCTGGTGGTGGACAACGAAGAGCCCGACCGCGAGCTGCTGATGCAGTTGCTCACGCCCATGGGTTTCGAGCTGCGCAGCGCCGCCAGCGGACACGACTGCCTGGACCTGCTGGCCGCTGGCTATCGCCCCGATGCCATCCTGATGGACCTGGCCATGCCGGGCATTGACGGCTGGGAAACCATACGCCGGATACGTGCCCCCACGCTCGTCACTGACGTGTACTCGCTGCCCCCCGAGGGGAATACAGCCATCCACATTGCCATAGTCTCGGCCAATGCGTTTGAGCGGGGGCAGGACAATGATGTGGGCATTCGCCCCGAGGACTTCATCGTCAAGCCGGTGCGACACAGCGAGCTGCTGGACTGGCTGGAGCGGCGTCTGTCGCTGGTCTGGACTGACCCACCCGAAGGCGACTCGCCCGCCAATGAGCCGATCGCGGCAAAACCTACTGAGCACGAGTGGCCCACACCATCCCATGTGCAGACACTGGCGCAGGTGGTCAGCCTGGGTTATTTCCGTGGTGTGATGAACGTACTCAATGAGATTGAGGCGGACCAGCCCGAATGTGCGAACTTTGTGAAGTCCATGCGTGAACTGGCGCAGCAATTCCAGTTTGAAACCATGAGCCAGCGGCTGAGCGCTGCGCCACCCGTGCCCCAGCCATGAACTCGAACCCCGCTGATTTGCCGCCCGGACACCAGACGCAGGGGGCTGACCTGCCCAGAGCAGCACACGAAGTGGCAAGCGTGGGGGCAAGCTTTGCCGCGGGGCCGCCCCAAGGCGAAGAAGCCCCCTCGGGGGGCAGCGCAGCACACGAAGTGGCAAGCGTGGGGGCCACTCTAGATCGTGCCAACAGCGACGTCGTGTTGATCGTGGACGACGTGCCCGACAACCTGGCCGTGTTGCATGACGCGCTGGACGAGTCCGGGTTTACCGGGATGGTGGCCACGTCCGGCGAGGCGGCCCTGCAACGTGCGGCGCAAGCCTTGCCCGACATCGTGCTGCTTGACGCGATGATGCCCGGCATGGATGGTTTTGAAGTCGCACGCCGGTTGAAGGCCAGCGCGCAGACGGCGCACATTCCCATCATCTTCATGACGGGTTTAACCGAGACCGAGTACCTGGTGGCAGCGCTGGAAGCCGGTGGCATTGACTACGTTACCAAGCCGATCAAACCCAAGGAAGTGCTGGCCCGCATGAACGTGCACCTGCAGGGCGCACGCCGCACGCGGCAGGAAGTGCGTCAGGCCGGGCAGGCCCGCAGTGCACTGGACGCGTTTGGCTATGCCAGCATCACCATGCGGGCGAGCGATGGCAGGCTGATGTGGCAGACGCCGCTGGCGCGTGACCTGCTGCGCGATTACTTCGGGCCGACGGAGCCTCATCGGCAAAATGCCGCGCCCCAAATTGTGACGGACTGGCTGCAGCGCCATTTGATAGACGCGCAGGCCCAGATTGAGCCGCCGCGCCTCAACGTGGAGCAAGGCCCCAAACGCCTGAGCTTTCGCTTACACCAGCAAACGGGCGACAGCGAAGGTGGTGGCGACTGGCTGATCGTGATGCGCGAGGTGTCAGACGCTGCCGTGATCGAAGCCATGAGCCTGAGCTTCAAGCTCACGGCGCGCGAGGCCGAGGTGCTTTACTGGGTGATCAAGGGCAAAACCAACCGCGACATTGGCGAGATTCTGGGCAGCAGCCCGGCCACCGCCAAGAAGCATCTGGAGCGGGTTTATGTGAAGCTGGGGGTGGAGACGCGCACGGCCGCCGCCGGTATGGCGATGGGCCGCATCAGGCAACTTCATCCGCAATTTGAGGGGTAATTGGGGTATAAAAAAGCCATTAGCCCTTATGGAATGTGCTTAAGTAGATACGAAAACAGTAGCAATTTGGCTGCTGAGCTGATCAGGATGGCCCGGCCTGGATAAAAGCCACGAGCGCCTTCGCCACTTCTACCCCTTTGTCTTCCTGCAAAAAGTGCCCCGCATTTCGCGTGATGGTGTGTGGCTGACCCTGCGCACCGGGCACGAGCTTTTGCCAGACTTTGTAGCCGCCACGGGTGACCGGGTCGCGGTTGCTGAACATAGTGACAAACGGCTTGTCCCAACGCTTGAACAACTCCCAGGCGCGCTCGTTGTTCGCGCGTTCCGGGTCGTCGGGCTTCGATGGCACAAAGCCGGGGAACAGCCGCGCGGCCATCTTGTATTGGGGTGAGGGGTATGGCGCGTCGTAGGCCGCGACTTCCTGCGGTGTCAGGCCGTGCACGCAGCCCGCCTTGACGATGCGTCCGATCGGAAACCAGGGGCTGAACCGTGCAAACGCGCGCCAAATCTTGAAGGCGCGTGGCAATGCTTCAACGCCGGTGGGCAAGCCGCCATTGGCCAGCGCGATGCGGTCAAACCGGTCAGGTGCTTCTGCCACCATGCGCAGGCCAATCAACGAGCCCCAGTCCTGGCAAAACAGGGTGACGCCCCGCAGGTCGTTGGCCTCCATCCATGCACTCATCCACTGCACATGGTTGAAATACGAATAGTCAGATTTACGGGCGGGCTTGTCGGACCGTCCAAAGCCAATCTGGTCAGGTACCACCACGCGGCAGCCTGCTGCCACCAGCACCGGAATCATTTTGCGGTACAAAAACGACCAGGCCGGTTCACCATGCATGAGCAAGACCACGGGGCCGTCACGCGGACCTTCGTCGATAAAGGCCACGCGCAGACCGGGCGAGCCTGGCTTGCCTGGCAGCTGGGTGTAGCGCGGTGTATAGGGGAAGTCTGGCAGGTTGGCAAAGCGCGCGTCGGGCGTGCGCAGCACCTTGCCGATGTGGGGCAGAATTCTTTGATTCATGGCAAGCATGGGGGAGGCGTGGAGATCGTTCGCGGCAAGCTGATTTCAGAACCGTCGGCTGACCTTGATGTCATTTAAACCAGCAGGCAAGGTCAGAAAATCCCCATCTGCCCCCACCCGCAACGGGCCGCTGAAGATGCTGGGCGCCGCGCCCAGAAACGCCTTCTCCATGCCGGGCAAAGGCAATGGCGGCGCGATGTGATTCAACAACAGGAACTTGACCCTGGCATCACGCGCTGTCTCTGCAGCCTGCTCGGGCGATGAGTGATAGTCCACGATGTCAGCCATCAGCTTTTTGACGTTGAGCCGCCCGGCCGACGAAGCAGCTTGCTCCAGCAGGCCCACCATGGGCGCTGACAGGGCTTCATGCACCAGCACGTCCACGCCGGCTGCTTCGCGTTGCACGGCGACTGATTTCTTGGTGTCGCCACTGAGCACAACACTTCGCCCCTTGTAGCGGATGGCGTAGCCCACCGCCGGGTGAACCGGCGAATGGTCCACATTGAAAGCGCTGATCTCCAGGTCGGAATCCTTGAGCAGCACCACGTGGCCCGCATCGGGCGCTGTAAATGGCAGCGCCGTTGCGCCAAAGCCGCTTGCAGGCAGGGTCTTCTCGCCATGGTGCGCCACCCGGTAGTGCTGGTCCTGGCCATAGGCCTGCATGAAGCCGTCCACCACTTTTTCCACGCCAGGTGGTCCGTAGAGAGGCACGGGGGCCACGTTGCCCGTGGAGACCCAGCGCTGCATCAGCAACTCACCCAGGCCGTCGATATGGTCGGAATGGAAATGCGTCAGAAAAATGGCTTCAATGCGGCCATGGCTGATGCCCAGCTTGCCAATGTTGCGGGCACTGGCATTGCCGGTGTCAAACACAAACAGGCGCTTGCCCGCGATGATCACAGTGCAAGCTCCCATGCGGCGTTCGTCCGGCATGGGTGACCCGGCACCGCACAGGCCAATGTGCAGTCCATCGGACAGTTCACTGAACAAGTCTGCGGCCATTCGCTGCGCGGCGATGCGCTGCCCGATTGCCATGCTCAGCGGTGCCCTGAAGACGTAGGCCGCTGCCATCGTGGCCAAGATGACGAGGCCTGAAACAAGGCTTGAAACAAAGGCAATCCGGCGAATCGTCATGGTAGGAGTCTTTCTGAAACCTGAACACCTGCCACTGAGGCTCATGTTGTGGCGCTGCGCCGCCGCCAGGCAATGACTGCCGCAATCAGGGCCGCCAGGGCTGCCAGGCCACCCAGCACGGTGTTGCGATAAGCCGGATACCAGTAATTGACATAGGTGTTGATCAGCACCTGGCGTGAGGGGCTGTAGCCTTCGGGCATGGGCAGGACGCCATGGCTTTTGGCATAAGCGTCAAAGTCGGACTGCATGGCTTTGAACGCATCTGGCATTTTGTCCTGCACATCGCTTGTTTCACCGGGGTCATTGGCAAGGTCATAGAGATGCCATTGGCCGTCCCCCACCGGCGGCAGGTTCTTGACCAGTTTCAAAGCGCCCTTGAAGATGGCCTGGTTGCCTGACAGCTCGTAGCCAATGGCTTCATCGGCGGCGTGAGTTGGCTGGGCTTCGCCGCGCAAGGCGGGCAGCAGGCTGCGACCGGTGATGCTCTCAATGGGCTGGCCTTTGTAGGCATTGCCGGGGCGAGGGATCTGCGCCAGGTCCAGCAAGGTGGGCGCTATATCTTTGACATGGGTCAGGCCCGATTGAATGGCGTTTTGCGGCATGCCCGGCACGCCGGAAATAATCAGGGG
>JANOAP010000482.1:0-3839 GCA_031411175.1 Rhodoferax sp.
GATTCTCGGCGTGCCGCGCTGGCCGCGTCAAGCGGGCGCGCCGGGGTTAAAACCCTTCTTCGACCAGCTCCGCCGCGCGGATCAGCGCCCGCGCCTTGGCTTCGGTTTCCTTCCATTCCAGCTCGGGCACCGAGTCGGCCACCACGCCGGCTGCCGCCTGCACGTAAAGCATCTGGTCCTTGATGATGCCGGTGCGGATGGCAATCGCCACATCCATGTCGCCGGCATAGCTCAGGTAGCCGCAGGCACCGCCATACAGGCCGCGCTTGGTCGGCTCCAGCTGGTCGATTACTTCCATCGCATGCACTTTGGGCGCACCGGTAAGCGTGCCCGCAGGGAAAGTCGCCTTGAGTACGTCCATGCTGGTCATGGCATCCAGCAGCGTGCCTTCGACATTGCTCACGATGTGCATCACATGGCTGTAGCGCTCCACCTGAAACGCCTCGGTCACCTTCACGCTGCCAATCTTGGCAATGCGACCGATGTCGTTGCGCGCCAGGTCGATCAGCATCACGTGTTCGGCGCGCTCCTTGGGGTCGTTGATGAGTTCCACTTCGGCGGCTTTGTCGAGCTCAATGCTCGCGCCGCGTGGTCGCGTACCCGCCAGCGGGCGAATCGTGATCTTCTGCTCCTCGCCCACCTGCTCTTGACGGACCAGGATCTCGGGCGACGCCCCCACCACGTGGAAATCACCAAAGTGGTAGTAATACATGTAAGGCGAAGGGTTCAGCGATCGCAGCGCACGGTACAGCGACAGCGGCGACTCGGTGTAGCGCTTCTTGATGCGCTGGCCCACCTGCACCTGCATGAAGTCGCCCCCGGCGATCAGGTCCTTGGCCTTCTGCACGGCCACCAGGTAATCGGCTTTGGCAAAGTCGCGTTCGGCCGGATAGCCCTGCGTGGGCTTCACGATGGGAGCGCTGACGGAATACTTCAGCTTGTCCTTCAGCTCGCGCAGGCGCTTCTTGGCATTGGCATAGGCCTCGGGCTGCTTGGGGTCGGCATACACAATCAGGTAGAGCTTGCCTGACAGGTTGTCAATGACCGCCAGCTCTTCGCACTGCAGCAGCATGATGTCGGGGCAGCCCAGCGTGTCGGGCGGGCAGGATTTCTCAAGCTTCTTCTCGATATAACGTACGGTGTCATAGCCAAAATAGCCCGCCAGGCCACCACAGAAGCGGGGCAAGCCTGGCCGCAAGGCAACCTTGAAGCGCTTCTGGTAGTCGGCAATGAAATCCAGCGGATTGGCGGTGGATGTTTCCACCACCACGCCATCGGTGACGACTTCGGTTTTAGCGTCGGGCCCAAAACCGCTGGCGCGCAGCAGCGTGCGGGCCGGCAGGCCGATAAAGCTGTAGCGGCCAAAGCGCTCACCGCCAACCACCGACTCCAGCAAGAAGCTGTATTTGCCGCCCTGGCTGGCGTGCGCCAGCTTGAGGTACAGCGACAGGGGAGTTTCAAGGTCGGCAAAGGCTTCGACCAGCAGCGGAATGCGGTTGTAGCCCTGCGCACTCAGGGATTTGAATTCAAGTTCGGATAACACGGGATAGGCCTCTCACGGGGCGCGCCGCAGCAGCGGCAGCGTTCATTCAATCGATTGCCTCGGGTTGTACCCAAGGCGAGGGGCGCGCCTGGACCGGCTTCGAAATTCGGGGGCCGGTCAGCCGCGCAAAGCGAGCCAATCGCGCGAGGCCGCACCACAAGGCGCAGCCAAGCGGGCTGGCATGACAGAGGTACGCCAGGGCCAGGCTCCCCGGTCGCTACAACCTGTGATGCTAATGCGGTGAATGAACATGCTCACAGTGTAGCAAAGCCCCGCCAGCCCTTACTCGAACTGGTGCACCTCATCAAGCGAGTCGATGCACCCGTCTGAATCCACGGCATGGATTGGCTGCCCGTGGTTGTAGCCATAGGTCACCAGCAGCACAGGGCACCCGGCAGCACGCGCCGCCTGCGCGTCATTGCTTGAATCACCAATCATGAGCGTGCGGCGCGGCACCGACCCCAGCGCTTCACAGGTTTTGAACAGCGGCAACGGGTCGGGCTTCTTGCGCTCAAATGCGTCACCGCCAAACGTCACCTCGAAAAAGCCGTCCAGACCTTTGGTCTTGAGCAAGGCCAGGGCAAAAGACGTTGGCTTGTTGGTCAGGCAGGCCAGCTTGAGCCCCCGTGCCTTCAGCCCGGCCAACCCTGCCAGCACGCCAGGAAACACCTCGGAATGCTGCCCGTTGATGGCAGCGTAGTGGCGCTGGTAGCTGGACCAGGCGGCGTCATACACCGTGTCACTGCGCTTGTCGGCGTCTAACGCCCCGGTGCCAGCCGTTGAAAGCGCGGTTGCTACTGAATCTATAGCTTCTCTAGCAGGTTCTACGTGGGCTAGCACGCTTTTTATCAGGTGTTCAGAGCCTTTGCCCACCAGGCGCCCGACCGTCGCGCGGCTCACCCGTGGCAGTGACAAGTCACCCAGCATCAGGTTCAGCGCCACCACGAAATCACCCAGGGTGTCGACCATCGTGCCATCCAGGTCAACAATGGCCGCGTCAAAGCGCGACAGATCCACGGGAACTATGGTTTGCATACAAAAACTAGGTATTTAATATACATCTCTCATTCTAAAACCCAATTACAATTTATTTTTGTATGCAAAACCATCCACCTCTCAAGGCCTGCCCATGTTGAAGCTCGACTTTCACCCCACCGGTCGCCACTTTTTACAGATCCCTGGGCCTTCCCCGGTGCCTGACCGCATTTTGCGGGCCATGAGCCTGCCCACCATCGACCACCGCGGGCCAGAGTTCGGCGCGCTGGGGCTCAAGCTGCTGGCAGATATCCAGAAGATATTCCAGACGAAGCACCCGGTGATGATCTACCCCGCCTCCGGCACGGGTGCCTGGGAAGCGGCGCTGAGCAACACCATGAGCCCTGGCGATCAGGTGCTGATGTTTGAAACCGGCCACTTTGCTTCGCTATGGCAAAAAATGGCGGCGCGCCTGGGGCTTAAAACCGAAGTGCTGTCTTATGCAGGCAGTGACGCTGCCCTGCCCGGGGCCCCGGGCTGGCGGCATGGCGTGCAGGCAGACCTGATCGAGGCACGGCTCAAGGCCGACCCGCAGCACAGCATCAAGGCAGTATGCGTGGTGCACAACGAAACGTCTACCGGGGTGACCAGCGACATCGCCGCCGTGCGCCGTGCCATTGACAACGCCAAACACCCGGCCCTGCTGATGGTGGACACCATCTCGGGCCTGGCGTCGGCCCCTTACGAGCACGATGCATGGGGTGTTGATGTGGCCATCAGCGGCTCGCAAAAAGGCCTGATGCTGCCACCGGGCATCAGTTTCAACGCGCTGTCGCCCAAGGCGATTGAAGTCAGCAAGTCCGCCAGGCTGCCCAAAGCCTTCTGGGCCTGGGACGAGATCATCGAGATGAATCGGACCGGCTACTTCCCCTATACACCCAGCACCAACTTGCTCTATGGCCTGAATGAAGCCTGTGACATGCTGCTGGCCCAGGGGCTACAGGCCGTGTTCGCGCGGCACCAGCGCTGGGGCGAGGGCGTGCGCACTGCGGTGCGGGCCTGGGGGCTGGAGATTCAGTGCGCCGACCCCGCCGTGTACTCGCCCGTGCTGACCGGCGTGCTGATGCCCGTGGGCGTGGACGCCGATGCGGTGCGCAAAATCATTTACGAGCGGTTCGACTGCTCGCTGGGCACGGGCCTGGGCAAGGTCAAGGGGCGCATGTTCCGCATCGGGCATTTGGGTGACTGCAACGACCTCACGCTGATGGCCGCGCTGTCCGGTTGTGAAATGGGCATGAAGCTGGCGGGCGTCAAACTTGCG
>JANOAP010000483.1:0-3350 GCA_031411175.1 Rhodoferax sp.
CTGCTGTATTCGCGAGCTCAGCAACATCTGCAGAACCAAGAATACGTTTGTAAAATTCAGACAGGGTGGCGCTGCCTGGTCGCAACACACCTTCCTTGGTATTACCCATGACAACGCCGTTGACAGAGGGTACGAAATCAACGAATCGGGAAAAACCGGCAGCCTGGGTTAGTTGCAGCAGCGCATCCGCTTGCCTGGCTTCAACGGTCTCGCCTTGGCCCTGCATGAGATAGCGGGCAAATCGAAAATCTTCGGCTTCAAACGGTATGCCTGGTTTGCACCACGCTACGAAAGGATCGTCCGCCGTGTCGCCGTCAGTTGTGTCGCCAAGCGACCTTTTGACGGTTGCATAAAGTGCTTGAATTACCGCATCGGCCAGTTCGCCAATCGTTTTGATCATTATGTTTTCCCTGTAAATCGCGGTTAAAACCGCTCAAGTCGCGATCCGAGCTTAGCGAAACAGGAGACTAGAAAATAGGGTGTCAGTACCCAATTTACGCTTCGCACATACCTATTTTTCGATGCGATCGGACGACAAAATCACACCAAGAACGTCTTTCGGAACCTGTATGCGGGGGACTGGCCTAAAACGTGATTGTGATTACACTCAAACTGCCCGTGTGCCAACACCGGCAACCAAAAAAAATTAGGGAGGAGGCGTATGCGGCGTAGCTTTGTTGAACGCGACCAGGTTCTGCTTCACATGCATCAAGCCATGGTTGAAGCCCGCGATATTGGCGGTCAAAGTCTCTTGATATCTGGTGAGGCGGGTATCGGCAAAACTACGTTGTTGGATCACTTTGTCCAAGAGCATGCGTCGGGTTGCCGAGTGCTGTGGGGCGGTTGTGAAGATCTATTTACACCACGGCCCTTAGGGCCCTTGGTAGATCCGATACCCCTGCTCAACGGAGAAGTCGTCAGTGCTCTGCGTGCCGGGAATGATCGTGGTGCAATCTTCTCCGGGCTTTTGGAAAATCTTCGGGAATCGTCACTACCTACTGTCGTGGTATTCGAAGATGTGCACTGGGCAGATCACGCAACACTGGACTTGATAAAATTTTTGGGCCGCAGAATTTACCGTCTGCGGGTCCTATTTGTGTTGACATTCCGTGGTGGTGAACTCAATCCAGGTCACCCGCTTTTAAAGGTGCTGGGTGAATTGCCCGCAGCCCATCATCAGCGCCTTCATTTATCGCCGCTGTCGCGCCAAGCGGTGCAGGCGCTGGCCCGGGAGCACAGCTATCCTCATTCTGATTTGTTTGAAAAGACAAATGGCAATCCCTTTTTTGTGACCGAGGTGCTGGCAGCTCAGGAGCGCACTGTACCGCGCACAGTGCAAGATGCGGTGTTGGTACGCCTGCACCGCCGGTCTCCTTTTGCCATTGAGCTGTGTGAACGGGTTTGCGTCATCCCGGGGGAAGTTCGTCTTCCCCTTTTGATGAAGTTTTTTGTGCGCTCCGACCATGGATTTGATGCAGCATTGGACGAATGCATTCAGGCGGGGATTTTGGAGATTCATGGACAAGCCGTGCGTTTTCGACACGAATTGGCCAGACTAGCGGTGCATGAAATGTTGCCGCCGTTGCGCAGACGGGCATTGCATGCAGAAGTCCTCAACGCATTGCAGACAATCCCTGGTACAACACCCGCTCGCTTGGTGTTTCACGCCTCACAGGCCCATCAAAGTGATGCGATTCTTCGGTTTTCAACCCAGGCCGGCGCTGAAGCCGTGCGGGTAGGAGCGCACCGGGAGGCTGCTGCCCACTATGCGCTGTCCATGCAACACGCACACGACGCACCTCTGCATATGCAAGCCGAGCTCAATGAATTTTGGTCCTATGAGGCAGGCCTCGCGATGGCTGTAGACAGCGATGTACTTAACGCGCGTAAACGCGCAGTGCTGATTTGGCAGCAACTGGGTGACACAAAACGTGTCGGGCTAAATTTGTGTTGGCTGTCCCGGCTGCATTGGTATTTGGGCGAACGAGAGCAATCCATCGAATATGGTTCACAGGCAATTGAAGCCCTGGAATCCATTTCACCATGTGCTGAATTGGCTATGGCTTATAGCGTGCGCTCCCAGATACACATGCTCAACTCCAACTATGCGCCTGCTTTGATCTGGGGGGAAAAAGCACTGCAAATGGCGCTCGCCCACAACGCTACTGAGGCACGTATTCATGCATTGAACAATCTGGGAACGACCCTCCTGATGACCGGTCGCCCGGGCGGCGAATCGTTGCTGGAAGAGAGTCTGAAACTTGCCAAAGCTGGGGGATATCACGAACAGGCAGCGCGCGCGTACACCAATTTAAGCTCATCCATGATCTTGCAATGTCGTTTTGCTGAGGCCGAGCTTTTTTGTGCTGAAGGTGTTACGTTCGACCGCGATCATGATCTGGATTCATGGACTTACTATTTGATGGGTCTCTACGCCCAACTTTTGGCTGAACGAGGGCAGTTCGCCCAAGCTCAGGCGCTGGCCGAGGAGGCCTTGACTGTTGCTTCACAGACACCCGTCATGCGCTGGCCACCCAGTCTGGCACTCGGGCTTGTCAAAAGCCGAACAGGCGCTGCAGACGCCATAAAAACGCTGGAGGAATGCCTGGCGATGACGCTGGCAGTGGGTGAACCGCAGCTAATCATGCCGACCTGTCGCGCACTGGCTGAGGCTTACTGGTTGCGTGGTGAAATGGACCAGGCGCGGCGCGTGGTGAGCGAAGGGTTGACGCATCGTGTGCAGGCAGAAGACCCCTGGCTGAGTGGCCAATTGATGGTCTGGGCATATCGATTAGATCTTGAAGTTGCGAGCTCCGGACCAATAGCCCCCATCTACAAGCTTGAAATTGAGGGTGATGCGGACCTGGCCGCATGGCAATGGGAGTCATTGGGTGCCCCGTTCGAGCAAGCCATATGTTTGATGCGCTGCGGTGACTCTGGCCTTCGACTCGCTGCTGAGCTGTTTACCAAGCAAGGGGCTCATCAGGGATTAAGTTTGATTCGTAATTTAGGTCGTAAAAATGGCGTCATGGGCATTAAACGTGGTCGGTACTCCGCAGCCAAAAGTAACCGGCTTGGACTGACTGCACGCGAACATCAGATTTATATGTTGCTGTCGGCGGGCATGAGCAACGCGGCGATTTCGATTCAGTTGAACAGGTCAGTGCGCACGATTGAGCACCACGTATCACAAGTACTTGCAAAGGTTGGCGCTACAAATCGATTGGAGATACGCACCGACACCGCCCAATCCCCGTGACGTGGAAGAGTGAGGTAGAAGAGTTGACGTCAACGTCGAACCTGCTATTCTGAAGCGCGAAGCAATCTGCAACCCGTGCCCACCCCATGCA
>JANOAP010000484.1:0-7740 GCA_031411175.1 Rhodoferax sp.
AACAGCTCGAAGCCATCTTCTGGGTCGCCAAACTGGGCGGATTCTCTGCAGCGGCCGTTCATCTGCACACCACGCAATCTGCCATTTCCAAGCGAATTCAGGAACTTGAGGCGGCTTTCGGTACGCCGTTGTTTGACCGGACTCTGCGCACTGCAAGACTGACAGACAAGGGTGAAGAAATGCTGCAATTGGCAAAGCAATTGCTGGATCAGCGCAACGCGGCGATAGAAGCATTGAGCCTGCCGGGCGCAGTGCGGCGCCGAATCAGGCTGGGTGTGACCGAACTGACCGCCATGACCTGGCTGCCGCATCTGGTTCGCCAGATTCAGGATCAATACCCGATGGTCAACATAGAGCCCGATGTGGACCTGAGCATGGGACTGAGAGACAAACTCCTGGCTGACGAGGTGGATGTCATCGTCGTTCCTGATGCCTTTCAGGACGACCGGTTTGTGGCCGCAAGAGTGGGCAGTGTCGCCAGTGCTTGGATGTGCAGCCCCGGCATGATGGTGTCAAAAAAACCGGTTGCGATGGAAGAGCTTGCGCGACAAAGACTGTTGGTGCAAGGGGAGAAGTCTGGCACCGGGATTCTTTATAACGGCTGGTTTCAATCGCATGGCGTTGAACTTCGCAACACCATTGTCAGCAATCACATGGTCGCGCTGATCGGGATGGCAGTTGCCGGTCTTGGCGTCAGCTATCTGCCGCTGAAATGTCTGTCCCCGCTGATTGACGACGGCTCCCTGGTTGTTCTCAAGGTCACGCCCGCGTTGCCACGTGTGACTTACATGGCAATGTACCGGCGTGAAGTCAGCAGCCCCTTGTTGACTGCCATTGCCAAAGCGGCGGGCGACTGTTGCGATTTTTCCCGGATGTTCCAGTCTGGAAAGCCGGTGGTCTGAGCTGGCGAAACCCTCACTCCGGGGTCATGCCGGCTTCGCGAAACGCCAGCGCCCACGCCTGCAACTGGTCTTGCATGAACGCCGTCATTTCGTCTGGCGTTGAGCCCGCCAGGTCAAAGCCTAGCTGGTCAATCTTTTCGCGAACCTCGGGGCGCTGCATGGCGGCGTTGAGCGCCCGGTTCATGCGCTGCGCAATATCGGCGGGCAGTTTGGCAGGGCCAAACAACGCGGCCCAGGTGCCGGCCTTGAGGGGTGGCAAACCGGCTTCAGCGCCTGTGGGCACGTTGGGCAGGAGGCTTGCCCTCGCGGGCAGCAGCACGGCCAGGGGACGCAGCTTGCCCTCCTTGATGTGCTGAAGCGTGCTGCTGGGGGTCAGGAAGGCGACCTGCACATGACCTCCAAGAAGATCTGTGACTGTGGGGCCTTCGCCTTTGTAGGGCACCAGGGTCATGTCGACTTTGGCGGCTGACTTGATACTGGCGTGCATAAGCTGTGTCACGCCGCTGTAGCTGCCATAGCCCACACGCCCGGGATTGCTGCGCGCGTAGCTCAGGAACTCGCCAACGTCTTTGGCGGGTACGGTCGGGTTGACCACCATCACATACACATAGCGCCCCACCAGCGACACCGGTGTGAAGCTCTTGACGGCGTCGTAGGGCGGGTTTTTGCGCATCAACGGCACCTGCATCATGGCGGTGTTGGTTGCCAGGAAGAAGGTGTGCCCGTCAGGTTCGGCACGGGCCACCAGGTCACCTGCGATGGCACCATCCGCGCCCGGCTTGTTGTCGACGATGACCGGCTGGCCCAGCGACTGCGTGAGGCTTTGCGCCAGCACCCGCGCCACGGCATCAGTCGACCCGCCAGGCGGGAAATGCAGGACGATGCGGACCGGTTTGGTGGGCCACGCTTGGGCTGTTGCCACTGAGGCCCCAACCGCTAACGCCAGCACGATTGCGATCTTGATTCCGCTGCGCAGGTTCATATTTTTCTCCGTTTGATTTGCTATAGATACAGTAGCTTTCCGAGCATATGATACGAGGGCTAAAGCCAATTTTTACCCTATCAAGCCCTTCAAATCACATTCAAGCCAGCAGCCACGGCAATCCGTGCAACGCGGTCATGCCCGCAATCACCGTGACGCTCAAGTTACCACGACTTGCCAGCGCCGCACCAAAGGCGGCAAGGGCCGCAGCGTACCGGGGCCAGTGGTTGCTCAAGCCTGCCACCTGACCACCGACCATCACTACGCCGCTGCACACAATGGCCGCAAAAATGGCGGGCACCATCAGTTTGAGGGACCGCGCCACCCAGGGCGGCATGTCGCGATCGGCAAACAGGCCGATGAACGAGTAGCGGATCAAAAACGTGCCCACGGCCAGGCCGATGACGACTATCCAGCTTTGCGTGTTGTCCACAGCAGGGCTCCTTTTTCCGCGATCAGTCCGGCACACAAACCGGCCAGGCAAGCCACGATCAGGCCCAGCTTGAGCGGCATCGAAAACAGCAACACACTGGCGACGCCCCCCGCCACGGCAGCGGCAGCCATGGGCACGCTGCGGATCGCGGTCGACAGGATGGCGATGAAAGACAGCGGCACCGCAAACTCAAGCTGCCAGCTTGCGGGCACGATGTTGCCGGCAAATATGCCAATCACACAAAAAACGACCCAGCTCGGCCAAAATACGGACGTCAGCCCGGCATAGTAAGAAAAAATGTGCTTGTCATGCGGATGGCTTAACTCACGTTTTTGCATGAAGGCAAACGTGTTATCCACCAGAAATGCAGCAATCAGCATGCGCTTGCCGGTGCTGTAGCCACGCACCTTGCTGCTCAATGCGGCGCTGTACACGGCCATGCGCAAGTTGATCACGCAGCCCGACAAAATGGCCACCCAAAGCGAAGACGAGCTCTGGATGAACTGGGTCACCACGGCCTGCGAAGACCCGCCAAATACGAGCGCGGGCAGGGCGATGGCTGCTGAGGTTGTCAGCCCGGCATTGACAGATGCCACACCACACACGAGCGCAAACGGCAGGTAAGAGGGCACAACCGTGATCGTGTCTCGCACGCCGGCCCAAAAGGCCAGCCGACTCGCCGCTTCTATTGCTGCCGTCATGGCCGGGCGAGTCCGGCGGGCTCGATGTTTGGCCACTGCTCAAAAACAGTCATCGTACAACTTGAGAGAAATAGAGAGTTCATTCTCCCATGGCGGCCACGGCGCTGCTGAAGCGGCTGGCCTGTTGCCTCAAGCTTCGCTGGCGGCTGTTTTACGCAGGCGCTCGCGGCTGTTGGAGAGGTGGGTGCGCATGGCGGCACGGGCGGCTTCGGGGTCCTGGTTGCGTATGGCCACAAAGATGCTCTCATGCTCGCCATTCACCCGTTGCAGATAGCTGAGCCGACCCTCGGGCGCGTTTTGCGGCGTGTTGACGCGCGTGCGCGGGATGATCATGGTGCCCAGGTAGGTCATCAGGTCTGCAAAGTGCTGGTTGCCGGTGGCGCGCGCCACTTCCATGTGGAAATTGAAGTCTGGCGGCACGGCGTCCGAGTCTTCGTCAATCGAGGCCTGGAAGGCATCCAGGGCAGACTGCATGGCGTCCAGATTTGACTGGGTTCTCCTCTGGGCGGCAAGCCCTGCGGCTTCGGTTTCCAGGCTGATGCGCAGCTCCAGCACCGAGATGACGTCGGCCACCGTGGACAGGTCTTGATCGGCAATTTTGAAGTTGCTGCTGGCGGGCTGCTCCATGACAAACGTGCCAATACCGTGCCGGGTTTCAACCAGGCTGGACGCCTGCAGGCGAGACAACGCCTCGCGCACCACGGTGCGGCTGACGTCAAAACGGGCCATGATTTCCTGCTCGGTGGGCAGTTTGTCGCCGGGCTTCAGTTGGCCTTCGCGGATGCTTGCGCCCAGGCTTTCGACGATTTCACTCACCAGGCCGCGGGGACGCCGTGGACGCACGGGTTCTTCAGCCAGTGTCACTGCCGGGTCGAGGAGCGCCGGACTAAGGGTTTGCCTTGATTCCATCAAATAGTTGTTGACAAGTGAAGCTTGAACGCTAAAATTTTAAGTCATCAGACAACATACGACTGATGAGTTAAGTAAACCACACTGTAGGCAATCTTGGGTGAAATGTCCATTCTTTCACCGAAGCAAGGATTTTTATGGCGATCATTTCACACAACCGAATTTTGATGACGGGTGCCGCAGGCGGCTTGGGCCAGGCCATGCGCGAGCGGCTCAAGGCCAACTGCAAGCTGCTGCGTCTGTCAGACCGGCAGGCTTTTGGCGCGGCGCAAGGCAGCGAAGAAGTCATGCTGGCCGACCTGGCCGACGCCGATGGCGTGATGGCCATGATGCAGGGCGTGGATGCCGTAGTGCACTTTGGCGGTGTTTCCGTGGAAGGGCCGTTTGGCCCCATTTTGCAGGCCAATATTTTGGGCGCCTATAACCTGTACGAGGCGGCCCGCAAGCAGGGCACCCAGCGCATTGTGTTCGCCAGCTCCAACCACGTTACCGGCTTCTACCGACAGTCTGAAACCCTGACCGCCGACATGCCGCCCCGGCCCGATGGCATGTACGGCTTAAGCAAGGCGTTTGGCGAAGACCTGTCGCGCTTCTACTTTGACCGCTATGGCATCGAGACCGCCTGCGTGCGCATTGGGTCCAGCTTTCCCGAGCCCAAAGACCGCCGCATGCTGGCAAGCTGGCTGAGCTACGACGACCTGCATCGCCTCATCACCGCCTGCCTGACCACACCGGTGCTGGGCCACACCATCATCTTTGGCATGTCGAACAATGCGGTGACTTGGTGGGACAACTCGCAGGCGCGCCACGTGGGTTACGTTCCCCAAGACAGTTCCGACGTGTTCCGCGAGGCGGTCTTTGCCCGCACACCTGCGCCAGACCTGAATGACCCGACCGTCCAGTTTCAGGGCGGTGGCTTTGTGCGCGTTGGCCCGTTTGAATAACGGCGTGTCATGTCTTTAGCCGTGGCAACTGCTGCTTCACCCGTGGCGACACCCCTGTCGGCCTCACGCGACCGTGTGGGCGAGTGCCCGGTGTGGTCGGTGCCCGAACAGGCGCTGTACTGGGTTGACATTGAGGGCCGCCACATCCACCGGTTTGACTGGGCCAGCCAGACGCAGCAAACCTGGCACACGCCAGAGCGTGTGGGCTGCATTGCCCTCACCGGCCAATCTTTACAGGCAGGCTCAGGCCTGCGTGGCCGTGTGGTCGCGGCCATGGAGTACGGTATTTACGAGGTGCATCTGGGCCAGGCACCACAGGTCAATGCGACGCTGATTGCGGGCATCAGCCATCCCCAAACCAATATGCGGTTCAATGATGGCCGGTGTGACCGTGCCGGGCGGTTTTGGGTCAGCACCCTATGCATGGACATGTCCCTGGCCGCGCAAGTGGGGGGCATTTATTGCCTGGATGAAAACGGCCTGAGTGCCGCCAGGGTGGACAACCTCATCACGCCCAATGGCATGGCCTTCAGCCCCGATGACCGCACCATGTACCTGTCTGATTCACACCCCACCGTGCAAAAAATATGGGCGTTTGATTTTGATGTAGCAACCGGCGATATGGCAAACGGGCGCGAGTTTGTGGACATGACCTGCCTGCCGGGCCGCCCCGACGGCGCGGCCGTTGATGCCGATGGCAACTACTGGATTTGTGCCAACGATGCGGGGCAGATCCACTGTTTCAGCCCGCAGGGTGCATTGCTTTCGTCCACCCAGGTGCCCGTTTCCAAACCCTCCATGTGTGCATTTGGCGGGCCTGGTCTGGATGTGTTGTTTGTCGCCTCCATCCAACCTGCTGTGTGCTCCGGCAACGACAAGGCACTCAGCGGTGCCGTGTTTGCGCTCCATGTGGGCGTATGCGGTTTACCCGAACCCGTTTTCTCCCGTTTTCCCGGTCCTGTTTCTGTTCCCGTTCCCCGTTAATCCCAACCTTCCGAAAGAGACATCATGAAACTTAAAAAATCACTGCTGGGTGCCGCTATGGTGTTGCTGGCAACCGCCTCGCAAGCCACCGAATTCAAATCGGCCGACATTCACAACTCGGACGATTACCCCACGGTCACCGCCGTCAGATTCATGAGCGACGAGCTCAAGAAAGTCACCGGCGGCAAGCACAGCATCAAGGTGTTCAACAAAGGTGCCTTGGGTACCGAGAAGGAAACCATTGACCAGGTGAAGATTGGTGCACTGGACATGGTGCGCGTGAACATCAGCCCCATGAACTCGGTCTGCGCCAAGACCAATATTCCGGTGTTGCCTTTCCTGTTCCGCTCGGTAGACCACCTGCACAAGGTGCTGGACGGCCCTATCGGTGACGAAATCGCCAAGGACTGCGAAGCCCAGGGCTTTATTGTGCTGGCCTACTACGACTCCGGCGCACGCTCCATTTACAGCAAGAAGCCCGTCAAGTCGGTGGCCGACACCAAGGGCATGAAGATCCGCGTGCAGCAGTCCGATCTGTGGGTGGCATTGACCGCTGCCATGGGTGCCAACCCCACCCCCATGCCTTTTGGTGAAGTGATGACCGCGTTGAAGACCGGCATTATTGACGCCGCTGAAAACAACTACCCCTCGTATGGTTCGGGCAGCCGCCACTACGAGGCAGCCAAGTACTACAACAAGACCGAACACTCCATGGCACCCGAAGTGCTGCTGTTCTCCAAGGCCGCCTTTTACAAGCTGCCCAAGGCAGAGCAAGACCAGATCCGTGCAGCGGCCAAAGCGTCTGTCGCATTCAACCGCACGGCCTGGGCTGCCTACGAGAAGAAGGAATTCGACATGGTGAAAGCCGCCGGCACCGAAATCGTGGAAGTGGACAAAAAGTCCTTCCAGGATGTCATGGGACCTGTGTATGACAAGTTTGCCAACACACCTGATATGAAACGTCTGGTGAAAGCCGTTCAGGACACGAAGTAAACCCTGTCTGCACAAGCTCCCATCCCTGGGGTGGGAGCTTCTTCCTCTTCACCGGAGCTTCCCATGTATACCCGCTTCTGTGCCACCCTCTCCAAGTTCAGTCTGATCCTTGCGGTGGCCGGCCTCATCGTGCTCATCGCCTGCGTGCAATACCAGGTCATCGGGCGCTATGTTTTTAACGATACCCCCACCTGGGCAGAGGCATTGGCCTTGCTGCTGGTGCTCTACATCACTGCGCTGGGCCTGGCCGTCGGCGTGCGCGATGCCGGCCACATCGGCATGGATTCCATCATCAGCCTGCTGCCTGAGTGGATGCGCCTGAAACTGGAGATCCTGATCCACATCCTGGTCGGCATCTTTGGCGCGCTGATGGCCTACAACGGCTACATCTGGGCCGCCCTCAAGTGGAACGACCAGAAACCCATGCTGCCCATTCCCTCCAGCATGGACTACGTGCCACTCATCATTGCTGGCGTGCTGGTGGTGCTTTTTACGATTGAACATGTGATCGCCCTGCTGCAGGGCAAGGAAGTGGTGCCGGCATGGAACTGATTGTTTTGGGTGTGAGCTTTGGCTTGTTGTTGATCATTGGTGTGCCGGTAGGCTTTGCGGTCGGTCTTTCTTCCGTCGCCACCATCATGACTGCCGGCCTCCCCGTGGCCGTGGTGTTTCAGAAGATGGTGGGGGGCATGCAAGTGTTCTCCTTCCTGGCCATCCCCTTCTTCGTCTTCGCCGGTGAACTGATGCTGCACGGCGGCATCGCCCACCGCATCGTGCGTTTCGCCAACAGCTTGGTGGGCCATGTGCGCGGAGGTTTGGATGTGTTCTCATAGACGGCGCCCATGATGATATTGAGCAAGTCTTGGGCACCCGACGCCGCTTGCCCCAAGTC
>JANOAP010000485.1:0-16608 GCA_031411175.1 Rhodoferax sp.
CGCATGCCCAAGGTGCAGGAAAAAGTCAAAGAGCTGTTCGGCAAGGAGCCGCGCAAGGACGTGAACCCCGATGAAGCCGTGGCCGTGGGCGCTGCCATTCAGGGCCAGGTGCTTTCGGGCGACCGCACCGACGTGCTGCTGCTGGACGTGACGCCGCTGTCTCTCGGTATCGAGACCATGGGTGGCGTGATGACCAAGATGATCAAGAAAAACACGACCATCCCGACCAAGTTTGCACAGACCTTCTCGACCGCTGAAGACAACCAGCCGGCCGTGACCATCAAGGTGTTCCAGGGCGAGCGTGAAATTGCTGCCGTCAACAAAATGCTGGGCGAGTTCAACCTGGAAGGCATTCCGCCCTCAGCCCGCGGCACACCGCAAATTGAAGTGTCGTTTGACATCGACGCCAATGGTATTTTGCACGTGGGCGCCAAAGACAAGGGCACCGGCAAAGAGAACAAGATCACCATCAAGGCCAACTCCGGTTTGTCTGAAGCCGAAATTCAGCAAATGGTCAAGGACGCCGAGCTGAACGCGGCTGACGACAAGAAAAAGATCGAACTGGTGCAGTCCAAGAACGTGGCCGATACAAACGTGCACAGCTTCAATAAGAGCCTGACCGAATACGGTGACAAGCTTGATGCCGTCGAGAAAGAAAAGATCGAAGCCGCCATCAAGGACCTGGAAGAAGCCATCAAGGGCGACGACAAGGCCGCCATTGACGACAAGAACACAACGTTGCAAACCGCGAGCCAGAAGCTGGGCGAAAAAATGTACGCCGACATGCAGGCCAAGCAGGCGGCTGAAACGGCTGCGGCAGGTGGTGGTGCGGCCCCCGGCGCGGAGGCTGGCGCACAGCAGTCTGCGAAGCCACAAGACGACAACGTGGTGGATGCCGAAGTCAAGGAAGTGAAAAAGGGCTGATGAACAAATCCCGGCTCGAAGCGTTCAGTGATGGCGTGATTGCCATCATCATCACCATCATGGTGCTGGAACTCAAGGTTCCGCACGGGGAAACCTGGGCGGACCTGCTGAAGCTTTGGCCGGTGTTTTTGAGTTACGCCCTGAGCTTTGTCTTCGTCGGCATCTACTGGGTGAACCACCACCACATGCTGCATATGGTCAAAACTGTTGATGCGCGCGTGTTGTGGGCCAATTTGCATCTGCTGTTCTGGCTCTCGCTGATCCCCTTTGTCACGGCCTGGATGGGTGAAAACCACTTTGCCCAGAACCCTACCATCCTGTATGGCATCAACGCCCTGATGTCTGGCTTGGCCTACCAGTTAATGGTGCTGGCCTGCCGACGCGCCAACCACACGCACAACCTGCTGGGCGAAGGCGTCAAGAACAGCCACAAGGGCAATTTGTCGTTCGTGATGTACGCGCTGGCGATTGCGGCGGCGCACTGGCACACGGCAATTTCGCTCGCTATTTTTGCCACCGTGTCCGTGATGTGGTTCATTCCCGACCGCCGGATCGAGCAGGCTCTGGGTTCATCCAATCCCAAATAAAACCGAATAGAAAATACGGCAGACCACTATGGCTAAGCGCGACTATTACGAAGTCCTCGGCGTTCCCAAAAACGCCTCTGACGAAGAGATCAAGAAGGCCTATCGCAAGCATGCGATGAAGCACCACCCTGACCGCAATCAGGGTGACGCTTCCAAGGTGGCCGAAGAGAAGTTCAAGGAATCCAAGGAAGCCTACGAAATGCTGTCGGACCCGCAGAAGCGGGCGGCCTACGACCAGCACGGCCATGCAGGCGTGGACCCCAATATGCGAGGCGGCCCGGGGGCTGAAGGCTATGGCGGTTTTGCCGAAGCCTTTGGCGACATTTTTGGCGACATGTTTGGCCAACAGCGCGGGCGTGGGGGCGCGGGCGGTGGCCGCCAGGTGTTCCGTGGCGGCGACCTCAGCTACGCCATGGAGATCACGTTGGAAGAAGCGGCGCGCGGCAAGGACGCGCAGATTCGCATCCCCAGCTGGGAGGCCTGCGAGGTCTGCAAAGGCGCGGGGGCCAAGCCAGGCACGTCCGTCAAGACCTGCGGCACCTGCAACGGCTCGGGTGCTGTGCAAATGCGCCAGGGCTTTTTCAGCGTGCAGCAAACCTGCCCCACCTGCCGCGGCACGGGCAAGGTGATTCCGGAACCCTGCACGGCCTGTCAGGGTCAGGGCAAGGTCAAGAAACAGAAAACGCTGGAAGTCAAAATCCCGGCCGGCATTGATGGCGGCATGCGCATCCGCAGCACGGGGAATGGCGAGCCTGGCTCCAACGGCGGCCCGGCGGGCGATCTGTACATCGAGATTCGCCTGAAAAAACACGACATCTTTGAGCGCGACGGCGACGACATTCACTGCTCGGTGCCCATCAGCTTCATCACTGCATCGCTTGGTGGCGAGATTGATGTGCCCACACTGGCAGGCAAGGCCGCCATTGACATCCCCGAAGGCACACAGACCGGCAAGCAGTTCCGCCTGCGCGGTAAGGGCATCAAGGGCGTGCGCGCCAGCTACCCCGGCGACCTGTATTGCCATATCTCGGTAGAGACGCCCGTCAAGCTCACCGAGCACCAGCGCAAGCTGCTGCGCGAGCTGGACGAGTCGCTGAAAAAAGGTGGCAGCAAGCATTCGCCCACCGGTGACACCTGGACGGACCGCCTGAAAAGCTTCTTCTCTTGAAGCACAGGCCCTTCTGTCAAAGCCGCCCCGTCTTCCTGGACGCGGCGGCTTTTTTTTGCTTGCCGACACTGGAATCAGTGACAATGCTGCGCCATGTCGCTCCAATTGTTCCGCGTCACCGAGTTCGCTGAATCCGTTTTCTTTTCGCCGCAGGCGCAGCGCCGCTCAGTCCACCCCGCAGTCATCCTGCTGGGTTACGCCCTGTGGCTGGCCATCATTGGCAACCTGGCGTTGTGGCAATCGCTCAAGGCATCGGGCCTGGCCACCCTGTTCACTGCCGGACTGCTGATCACCACGGCCACGCTCATGGTACTGGCTGCATTGTGCTGGCGCGGCACGCTCAAACTCGTGATCACCCTGTTGCTGTTTGCCGCTGCGCTGGGCACCTGTCTCGTGTGGTTTCAGCAGCAGCCGGTGGACAGCGCCACACTCGCCCGGCTGGTGATGGGGCCTCAGCGCGGTTGGGGCAAATTTCTGAACTGGGAGAGCGCCCTGACCGTGCTGCTGGTGGCGCTGCTGCCGGCCATGGTGCTGTGGCGCGTGCCCGTCAAGCGCATTGCGCCAGCGCGCCACCTGCTCATGAATGCTCTGTTTTTGGTAGCTGCTTATGCCCTGTACACGGGGGCTAGCGGCCTGAATGACCCTCAAACATCAGCGGTCTTGCAAAAGCACCTGCAAGACCCGTCGACCGTCAACCCGGTCAACACACTGGTGGCTGCGGGGCGGCTAGTGTCAAAACAAATCCCCCTGCCCGCCCAGCAGTGACGGCCTGAACTGGCTCAGGTCCAGCCGCACACGGTCCATGGGCGCGCGAGGCTGGTTGAAGCCCAGCCGGGCGCAGGCTTTCTCGAACCGCTGCTTGATCAGCTCAGCCCACAGGCCGCTGCCCTTCATGCGGGTTCTGAAATCGGCGTCGTAATCTTTGCCGCCCCGCATTTCCCGGATGCGCGCCATCACCCGCTCTGCGCGCAGCGGGTAGTGCAGGCCCAGCCATTCCTGAAACAGCGGGTTCAGCTCCCACGGCAGGCGCAGCACGGTGTAGAAGGCGCTGCGCGCGCCGGCTTCCCACGCCGCAGCCAGCACGGCCTCCATGTCTTCGTTGATGAACGGAATCTGCGGTGCCACGCTCACGCCCACGGGCACACCCGCATCGGCCAGCGTGCGGATGGTGCGCAGGCGGCGATGGGGCGCGGCGGCGCGGGGTTCGAGCTTGCGGGCCAGCACGCCATCCAGCGTGGTGATGGTGACGTACACCGCCGCCAGGTTGCGCGCGGCCATGGGGGCCAGCAGGTCCAGGTCGCGCTCTACCCCGCTGCCCTTGGTGACAATAGCCACGGGGTGATGGCAGCGGGCCAGCACCTCCAGCGCGCTGCGGGTAAGCGCCAAGCCGCGCTCTATGGGCTGGTAGCCATCGGTCACCGTGCCCAGCGCAATCATTTTGGGCTGGTAGCTGCGTGCCGCAAGCTCACGCGCCAGCACTTCGGCCAGGTTGCGCTTGGCGATGATTTTGGTTTCAAAGTCCAACCCCGGCGACAGGTTGAGGTAGCTGTGCGTGGGCCGCGCGTAGCAGTACACACAGCCATGCTCGCAGCCCCGGTAGGGGTTGAGGCCGTGGTCAAAATAAATGTCGGGCGAGCTGTTGTGACTGATGGCGCTTTTGACGTCTTCAAACGTCACCTCGGTTTGCAGCGGCAACCGGTCTGCCGATGCGGCCACGCCGTCTTCAAGCGTGCCCCAGCCATCATCAAACGCCGCGCGATCGTCGCGCGAGAAGCGGTGCGCGATGCTGGTGGCCATGCCACGGCCCTTGATGGCGTGGAGAGGAATGAAGGCATCAGTCACCAAGGTTTACCCATGAAAATGGCCGCTAGCCTTTATGGAAAGGGCATAACCAGCTATAAAACATATAGCGATTCAGGCTCGCGGACTTCGTGGCGGGCCAGTGCATCCAGCGGGCTGGCGGTGCCACCCGCAGCCACCTTGTCTGCCGGAAACACCCAATGCCATGACCACGACTGGCCTGCCCTGGGGTATTTGGCCTCCAGCGCATGCGGCATGTACACGCCGCTTTGTAGCGAAGCGCGGTCTGCAGCCCAGAGCGCGCGTGACCGCGCCAACTGCCCGCGCAGGGTGTTTGCCAAGCTGCGCGGCAGCATGACCACCCGGTCTTTGTCGCCCTTACCGCTGCGCACCACGATGACATAGCGGTCAAAGTCGACATCTTTCACACGCAGGTTCAAGCCTTCAGCCAGGCGCATTCCGGTTCCATACAAAAGCCTGGCCAAAATGCCTTCTGCGCCATCCATCAAAGCCAGCACAGATTGCACCTCAGCGACGGTCAAGACGACGGGAATCCTTTTGCGTTCAGGCGGACGCCCGATAGATTGCATCCAGGGTAAATCGTGGCCCAGCACTTCAGGCTGCCCCATCAAACGCGGATGCCGCATTGGCGCGCTGCGCCCATGCCAGCGAATAAAAAACCGTGCCCAGTAAACATAGGCCTTTTCGGTTTGCAGGCTATAGTGCAAGTACCGAATTCGCTCCCGCAACTGATCAAGCACACGTGTTGACTGGAGAACTGGAGCGCCGACTTTCGGGTTTTCAATATACCTGTTCATTTATCCAGTATATCGCTCTAAAGCCATGACAGCAAACGGTTTCCGCGCTCCACACCGCCCATGTTATTCCGTGACTCGCCCAGGTATCCGGTGGGTTCACCGGATATATCAATAGTTAAGTTGCATCAATGAAGCGTCTCAAACTCGTGTGGTTCATGGCGGCACTGGCAATGCTCGTGGTGGGCGTCGCCGGTGCGCTTGCAGATTTAATTCCGAGCGACGTTGGACTTTCCCCTCTCTGGTTTATCGCACTTGGCTTGTTGGCTTTTCCGCTCGGTCTAGTGGGTTTTGTTACCTTCACTCTATTACTTGGCTTGGTCGAGTCACGGTTTCTTGGGCCGGAAACGCATTTCTCAGCCCTTGCGTTTGTTTGCCTTTCTTGGTCTGTCGTTGTCGCGTGCGGTATGGCACAGGCGGCAATTGCCCGCAGGGTTGAAGCATTTTTTCGAACTCGGCGGCAGAAAGCAGAAGGGAGTGTTGCTTAATGCAACTTAACAAGTTGGCCCAGAGGCGACTGCCTTCGGCCTCGCCTGGCCTCGAACGTTAAAGCGCATATGGGTACTTTCACCTCGCCTTGGTCCTCAATGACAAAGCGCAAGCTTTTTGGGACTGTTGCGTTCGTCATCGCAATGTTTATCGCTATTGCTGCTTTGGGACAGCTCTGGATCAAGACCTCAGAGCCATATGAGCTGGGCCGTTCCGCAATTGGTTCCAAGCTCAGCGTGCAGGCGACCGCGGTTGAACTTAAGCGGTTTGCCCCCTTTCGGTTTGCCGATAGCGATTTTTCGGGCGAGGCATTGTTTGTGCTCTGTGCGCCCGAAGCACGTTGTTTTACCGTCGTCGCTAAGAAGCGCGATGCGCGTTGGTCCATTGTGGATCTCGTGGAGCGCTAGAGTGATCGTAATGCCCTTTAACATGCCAGTCGAGCGGACCGCCTACGGCGCTCGCTCACCTTCACGTTAGGTCGCACATGGAAGTTCGTTCTCCAGCCGAGATCGCGAAAGAGTGGGTTGAGGCTTGGTCCGACGGAAAGACGTCGGCGGTCGGCTCCGGAGTTGGTGGCAGCGTTTTGGATTGGGATCTCCCGCGCGAGCAACCCGATCTCGCGTGGCTCGCAATACTCGACGCCCTGTCGGAAATTGGCGCAAACGTCAAAGACCGGCGCTTAGGGTTGCTTGCTGCGGGGCCGCTCGAGGATCTAATGTCTGAGCATGGAATAACGATGATTGATCGAGTCGCACTTCACGCCCGCCGGAATCCTGACTTCGCGCTTCTTCTTGGTGGCATCTGGCGCAACGACATCGACCCGGGAGTATGGGAGCGGATGGGGAAGTTTGCAAAGCGAGGCTGGTAGTGGGGACGATCCGACCTAACATGTCAGCCAACACGGCACCACACCTGCACAAGGCGGCTTCGCCCCGATTGGTGTGGTCCGGTTGCTTCAAACGTTAGGCCGCACAATCCACCCCATGGCAATCGTCGTAACACCCTTTGTACCCTCGAACTTTGACGTCCCCGCGTCACTGGTCAGTCCCGAGTTCACGCTCAGGATGCTCTCCGTTGACCACGTTGTGAACGACTATGAGGCAGTCATGACCAGTGTTTCCCACCTCAAGACCATCTGGCCCGGTGGCACTTGGCCGGATGGGTTAACTCTCCGGCAGAACCTGATTGACCTTGGTTGGCACGAGAAGGAGTTTCAACTTAGGCAGTCCTTCGCGTACACGGTCCTGAGCCCAGATGAGTCCCGAGTGACTGGCTGCGTCTACATCAATCCCAGTCGCAAGCAAGGTCATGACGCTGCTGTCTATCTGTGGGCGCGCGAGAGCGAGCTGGCCTCGGGAATGGAAGATCGTCTCCACGCAGCGGTCATCAACTGGCTGGCGTCGAACTGGCCATTCAGCGCTCCTGCGTTTCCCGGCAGGGACGTTTTGTGGGAAGCGTGGCGTGCTAAACCCGATCGCCTTCTGTAGATCTCGGCGTCGCGGTGCGGCCCATCCCATCATTCCACCGGATGAACCGGTGAACTTAGCGTTAAATTTCGCCTTGCGTCCCAGTATTTTGTAGATACAATTAAATTTGCTCACATGGGACAAACCAAAGCGCAAGCTGAACATCAAGAATCACGGGCTTGACTTCGTCGGATGCGATGCAATCTGGGACCACTTCACAGTGACCCGAGAAGACAAACGGCAAGACTACGGCGAAGAGCGCTTGGTTTGCTTCGGTCTTCTTGAGGCAGATGTGGTTGTGATGGTTTACACCGAGCGTCCGAAAGGGCCTCACGTGATATCGCTGCGAAAGGCAGAAAAACATGAAGCTCGCTACTACCGCCAAGTTGCCAAAGAAAACCTCGGCTAAGGTCAACGACCCGGACAATCCGGCATGGACTGAGGACATGCTGGGTGCGCCTGTGCTGAAGCGCGGTCGAGGGCCGCAGGCTGCTCCCACCAAGGTCCTCACTTCAGTTCGTTTGGATGCGGACATTTTAGAGTTCTTCAAGTCGAAGGGGGCTGGCTACCAGTCACGGATCAATGCAGCGCTTCGCATGGAAGTGGAGCGAAATTTAACTGGTCGTCCAAGAGCGACAACGCGCAAGCGCGTCGCGGCTTGACTTCGACGTTAAATTTGACGCAAATCGCTTGAATCCAGGTCGTCTAATTATCTCAAACGTGCTATATTTATTGCATGAAATGGGAGATCAAATATCACGATGAGAAGTTGCAAGCTGATGTGCTGGCTTTGCCGCCGGGAATTTTGGCTAGGTACTTTCATTGCACTGATCGCATGGTTGAGTTTGGCCCAGATTTAGGAATGCCTCACACGCGGGCAATGAGCATGGGGCTCTTCGAGTTGCGTTTGAAATCCCGCGAGGGTATTGGACGAGTGTTTTATTGCACCTTGGTGGATCGGAAGATCGTCATGCTCCATCAGTTTGTGAAGAAAACCGATAAGACACCCCCCAAAGAATTGGCACTTGCGCGCAAGCGAATGAAGGAGTGGAAAAATGTTGACACATAAACAACTTCGCACCAAGGCACTGGCTAGTGCAGAGGTAAAGGCGGAATACGAAAAACTGGCCGATGAGTTTTCCCTTTTGGACGAGTTCTTGAAGGCGCGGGCCGCGCAAGGTCTAACCCAGGCGCAGGTGGCAGAAAAGATAGGCACCACGCAGTCTGCGGTTGCGCGTATGGAGTCGGGTAGTGGCAAGCATTCACCATCTCTGGCGACACTGACCAGGTATGCGGATGCCTTGGGGTGCAAGCTGGAGGTTCGGTTGGTTCGCAGGCCGCGGCCAGCGAGAAATTTAACTGGTCGTCCAAGCCCGACAACGCCGAAACGCGTTGCGGCTTGACTTCAACGTTAAACTTTGTATTTCGATCCGGCGCGAAACTCAATTTGATTTACAACTACATTGTAGTTATCATTTATCCATGAGCAGTCTGAGCTTTGAATGGGATGAGCGCAAATCTGCGGCAAACGTAAAGAAGCACAGGGTGAGTTTTGAAGAGGCGAAATCGGTTTTTGTGGATGAGCGAGCCAAACTGATCGACGACCCTGACCACTCGGACGACGAAGACCGTTTTGTTCTCCTCGGTTTGAGTGGAGCGTTGCGATTGCTTCTGGTTTGTCACTGTTATCGCTGTGATGGTAACGTCATACGAATCATCTCGGCTCGCAAGGCCAGTGCTCATGAATCGAAGTCTTACCATTGAAAGGTGTCACATGCGCAAAGAATACGATTTCACTGCTGCGAGAAAAAATCCGTACGCCGCCCAACTGAAGAAGCAAATTACGATTCGTCTTGATGAGGAATCAATTGACTATTTCAAGTCGATATCGCAAGACGCCGGCATCCCCTATCAAAGCCTCATCAATCTGTATTTGCGAGATTGCGCGACCTCACATCGCAAGCTCAATTTGAATTGGTCGTAAGTGTTCGCATTTCGACACCGGTTCAACTGGTCATTCCACCCGAAGTTTTGCGCCGGTGAACTTCGACGCTAGAGGGCCTATGCAACGCTCACCATGGATGTCTGTCGCATTTGCGGAAGTGGGCGTCAGCACATACCCGCCAGGTCAGAGCAATCCGCGAGTCACCGAGTACCACAATCAAACAAATATCGCCGGCTACGACGACAAGGCGTCCTGGTGTTCCTCGTTCGTCAATTGGTCTCTGGCACAGGTCGGCATCGCGGGCACCAACTCAGCTTTGGCACGCTCATGGCTCGAATGGGGCGTACCGTTGACCGAGCCCGTTACAGGTTGTATCGCGGTTCTGTCGCGCGAAGAGCCAACCGGCTGGAAAGGTCACGTCGGCTTCTTCCTGCGCTTCGATCAAGAGCACGTCTATTTGCTCGGCGGCAATCAGCTGGAGCAAGTTCGTGAGCACTTCTATCCAAAGTCGTCGGTGCTGGGCTATCGATGGCCTGCGAAGAATGCCCCCTAAACCCTCATGTCAACCGCTGAAATTCCGACACCCAAACGGCGCAATTTGCAACGCCGCAGCTGTGCACTTGGGAAATGGGGTTTTTACAGCCTGGTTAGGCCGCATACAACGTGACGATCGTTGCTCTATCCGCTTCGGACGCAACCCCGTACAGGGCGCTCATGCTGCACGCCTACGAGCACGCCGCTGATGCGTTCACTTCCACGCCGGAGGAGCGCGCCCGCGAACCTGAGGAGTGGTGGGTCAAGCGCATCGCCCACCCAGAAGGAATGACGGTCGCCTTCGGGTATTTTGAGGGGGACGGTCTGGTCGGCACTGTTGCGCTGGAGTTCTCGGCAAAGCCCAAGACGAAGCACAAGGCATTGGTCGTCGGCATGTATGTGTTGCCGTCATTGAGAGGAAAGGGCTCTGCCCGCGCGCTGCTCCAAGCCGCAATGCAGTTTTGCGTGAAGCGCGGAGACATCCGCGTCATCCAGCTTGAAGTAACGGAAGGGAACGTGCCTGCCCGCGCCCTGTACGAGTCGCTCGGCTTCAAGGCATACGGGGTGGAGCCCATGGCTGTCCTCACTGCTGGCGGATTCCGGTCCAAGGTGCTCATGTGGCACAGCCTGCCGAGCCCACCCAATGCAGCCTAACGTTATTCGTTTGGCGACAGAGGATGAGCGCCTCGTCGCGCATTTCGAACGGAGGACGCCATGGGACTCTTGACCTTCAGCATCAACGTCACCCTGGACGGCTGCGTCGACCACCAGGAGGGAATCGCCGACGACGAAACGCACGCCTTCTTCACCCGTCTCATGGACGAGAGCGGGGCGATGCTGTGGGGCCGCGTCACCTACGAGATGATGGAAAGCTACTGGCCGGCGGTCGCCCGCGGCGACACGGAGGCACCGCAGGCGATGCGCGAGTGGGCCGTCAAGCTGGAGGCCAAGCCGAAGTACGTGGTGTCTTCGACGCGAAAGGACTTCCCGTGGACCAACAGCCACCACATCGTCGGCGACCTGGGCGCGGGCGTCCAGAAGCTCAAGGACGCGACCCAGCACGGCGTGCTCCTCGGTAGCGGCAAGCTGGCAACCGAGCTGGACCGGCTGGGTCTGATTGACGAGTACCAGTTACTCGTCCACCCCAGGATCGCTGGCCACGGCCCGACCCTGTACGAGAGCGGGCTGCCCGGCACGCGACGGCTCGAGTTGATCTCGGCGAAGCCTCTGCGCTGTGGTGCGGTGGCGATGCATTACAGGCGCGCGCGCTGACTCGCAGGTGGGTCATGTCAACTGTGCTCACAATCACCATTGGCTTCGATGATGAAGAGTTGGTTATCGTCAGGGCTTCAAACGGAGAAATTAGATGACACGAATTCGCGTTGAGTGCTTCACCATCTCGCTCGACGGCTACGGAGCCGGCCCCAACCAGGACATCAACAATCCGCTCGGCATTGGCGGACCAGATCTGCACCATTGGTTGTTTCCAACACGTACGCTCCAGCGGGCCTTGTTCGGGAAGGACGATGGCACCACCGGCGTTGACGATGATTTCGCCGCGCGTGGCTTTGAGAATGTGGGGGCCTGGATTCTCGGAAGAAACATGTTCAGCCCCGATCGCGGGCCCTGGCCAGACATGAACTGGAAAGGCTGGTGGGGAGACAACCCGCCGTATCACGTCCCCACTTTCATCTTGACGCACCATGCGCGCGCGCCCATCACGATGGAAGGCGGCACGACGTTCCTCTTTGTCACAGGCGGTATTCACGAGGCGCTTGACCGGGCACGCGAGGCGGCTGGCCCAAAAGACGTGCGCATCGGCGGCGGGGCCAACACCATCCAGCAGTATCTTCGCGCGGGCCTCATTGATGAGCTGCATTTTGCCATCTCACCCGTCCTGCTTGGTGCTGGAGAACGGCTGTTCGAAGGGGTTGACTTGCGGGCTCTGGGGTACGAATGTGTCAAATTCGTGGCATCTGAGAAGGCCACGCACGTCGTTCTGCGGCACCAGGGGCGTGAGGACGCATAACCACCAACAGGAAACCATCAATGCCCCGCCATGCCGCCCGGTGCCACCTGGCCCTATGCAGGATGAGAACATGAACAAATTGGACGCAAGCCAGGGTGAACCTGCACCTGCACTTATCTCGAAAAGAGCCACCGGTCTGACAGACTGGCGGGGTGACACCCTGGCCAGAATGCGCCAGCTCATCCTTCAGGCGGTCGCCTTGAACAGTGCTGGCAAGGCCAACCCTGCGAAAGGAGCCCGGTGACACTGTAGTCCTGGATCACTCACCACAACCGTATGCACATCGAAATCGACGACCTCACCCGCCCGCAAGTCCATGCGTTGCTCAATGAGCATCTGGCCAACATGTACGAGCTGTCTCCGCCCGAGCAGGTGTTTGCGCTGGATGTCAGCAAGCTGCGGGCACCGGGCATCACGTTCTTGACGGTGTGGGAAGACGACGCATTGCTGGGTTGTGGCGCGCTTAAAGAGCTGTCTGCCACGCGGGGCGAGGTGAAGTCCATGCGCACCCCGAAGGCCTTGCGACGCGGAGGCGCAGGCCGCGCGGTGCTGGCGCACATCATCGGCATTGCGCGGGAGCGCGGGTACCACTCGCTGAGCCTGGAGACCGGCTCACACCCCGCGTTTCTGCCCGCGCAGAAGCTGTATCAGACGTTCGGCTTTGCGTATTGCGGCCCGTTTGCAGACTACCGCGAAGACCCCAGCAGCGTGTTCATGTCGCTGGCACTCAACTCGTAAGACCACCATGTGCCGAAACATCCGGACCCTGTTCAACTTTGAACCACCCGCCACCGAGCTTGAGATACGCGACGCCTCATTGCAGTTTGTGCGCAAGCTCAGCGGGTTCAACGTGCCGTCTAAAACCAATGAAGAGGCATTTGATCGTGCCGTGGCCGAGGTCGCCGCCACGGCACGCAGGCTCATCGAGACACTGGCCACATCGGCCGAGCCGCGCAACCGTGAAGTCGAGGCCGCCAAGGCGCGGACCAGGTCCGCAGCCCGGTTTGGACCAACCGACGCCTAGGTGGACCGAATTGGCGAGCTCGATGGCGCGTTCAACGGAGTCAGTGCCTTGCCCTGTATGAGGTAGCCAATCAGGTTGTCTGCCGCCAGGTTGGACATGGCCAGGCGGGTCGGCATGGTGGCACTGGCAATATGAGGGGTAAGCACCACGTTGGGCACCGTGAGCAAATCGGGATGCACCTTGGGCTCGCCTTCAAACACGTCTAGCCCCGCTGCGGCGATGCGCTTTTCACGCAGGGCCACGGCCAGCGCCGCATCGTCCACAATGCCGCCGCGCGCTATGTTGACCAGGGTGGCCGTGGGCTTCATCAGCGCCAGCTCGGCGGCGCCGATGGTGTGATGCGATGCGGCGGAGTACGGCACCACGAGCACTACGTGGTCGGCGGTTTTTAGCAGCTCCTCCTTGCCCACGTACCGCGCCTTGCATGCGGCCTCGGTCGCGGCATCAAGCCTGGAGCGGTTGTGGTAGATCACGTTCATGCCGAAGCCGTGCGCGCCGCGTCTGGCAATGCCCTGCCCTATGCGCCCCATGCCGATGATGCCCAGTGTGCTGCCGTGGATGTCGGAGCCGGCAAACATGTCGTAACCCCATTTGGTCCACAGACCGGCCCGCAGGAAATGCTCGGACTCGGTCATGCGCCGCGCCGTCGCCATCAGCAGGGCAAAGCCGAAGTCGGCTGTGGTTTCAGTCAGCACATCAGGCGCGTTGGTGGCCTGCACGCCCGCTGCGGTCATGGCGGGCACGTCAAAGTTGTTGTAGCCCACAGCCATGTTGGCGCAGATTTTCAGGCCGGGGCAGGCGGCCAGCACCTCGGCGTCAATGCGTTCGCCACCTGATGTAAAAGCTCCCTGCTTGCCTTGCAGACGGGCGATCAGCTGGGCTTTGGTCCAGAGCTCATCGGCCTGGTTGGTTTCGACTTCAAAGTGCTGTTGCAGCTTTTCAATGACTTGCGGGAAGATGGCACGGGCGACGAGGAGTTTGGGTTTGGTCATTGCAATTTATACCAGACGAAATGACGGGCACCGGATTTGGCCTCATTGGTCACCAAATGAGGCTTGTGACGAGTAGTCCGGGCGGCCTCTGCGTCAACAACACCAACCCGGCAAACTTCGAATACGTCGCAATTGATCTTGGTTGCAGTATATACTGATACTTTTAGATTTTGCCAAAGGATACGCTTATGACCACACGGGCATTGTTCAGCATCAACGACGAGATCATGGCGCTGTTTCGAAGCGTCGTTCCTTCAAGCGAGCGCAGCAAAACCATTGAAAGATTCATGCGCGAAGAGATTGCACGCAGAGAGTCGGCGCGGGAACAACGCATCGAGCGGCTTGCCGCAATGGTTGAAACCGATGCCGCATTTGCTGACGTTCGCGCGGTGGCTGACGACGTGGATAGTGTGGCCGGTGAAAGCGTTGAATGAACCCGGACATCAAGCGCGGCGACATCTACATCGTGGACTTCGATCCACCCAAAGGCGAAGAATTCAAGGTGGGCGCAGAAATTTTGAAGCGACGCCCTGCCGTTGTGATTAGCCACAATGCGATCAACCGGGTAAGGCGCACGGTTATGGTGGTGCCGTTGTCCAGCTCCCCCAGGCCCGTCGAAATATTCGCAGTGCCCGTTCCGTCGGCCGGCGTGAATTCAGTGGCCGTTTGTGATCAAGTGACCACTATCAACAAAGCCACTCGCTTGGTTAAACGCGTTGGCACCCTATCGCGGGAGGATTTCAAGCTGGTGGAGAGCGGGGTCAAAGAGGCACTTGGGTTTGCGGTTTGAGCGGCCAGTGGGCGAAAATTAAGGCAACACTGCGCGCTCGTATTGTCTTTGACCGTCGGCTACCAGGGCGGCTTTTACATCATGACCAGCTTGCATGCTGGTGGCTCGCCAGCAGCCATGATGCAGGAGATTTATCGCAACTGTCCCGTGGGCAGCCAGGTCGAACTGGTGGAGCAAATTCTGGAACACGGCTTTGCAGCCGGTGATGGTGGATTTGTCAGCGCCAGTGACGTTCAAGCAGTGATTGTTCCGGTACTGCGTAGGGAATTGAGAGTCAGATCGCAACTTTTCTGAGTCTCGCAGCGAAGCACCCGCAGGGTTGGCGTTCAGCCGAGAAAGTTTGTGCTCTGACCTCAATTTTCGGCTCACGGGCGTCGCAAATGAGGCGGCGAAAATTAGCATAGATCATAGATCATTTTTGATCTAAAATCAACCGATGAATGGCAAAGAAGTCATCGCAAAGCTCAAGGCGGCGGGCTGGTCGATTAATCGAGTCCACGGCAGCCATCACATCATGACCAAAGGTGGTCAAGCGGTTCCAGTGCCCGTACATGGCTCGCGCGACATCGGTGCAGGTTTGATTGCTGCGCTGCAACGGCAAACCGGCGTCAAGCTGAAATGAAAGGTTTAACCATGGACATTCGATACCCCGCAACTCTTGAAAAGCAAAAGGACGGCAGTTACCTGGCACAGTTCGTTGATCTGCCGGACACCTTCACAGAAGGGCAGAGCAAGGAAGAGGCGCTGTTCAATGCGACCGAGGTCTTGTCTGCCATGCTGGCATGGCGGCTGGACGAAGCAAAAGACGTTCCCGCGCCCAGCCAAAAGGTAAAAGGCGCTCACTACATTGCGCCTGATGCCAAAACCCAGGCGGCCATGCTGCTGCGCCTTGCGCGAGGTGAAAGAAGCCTGTCCGATTTGGCACGAGCGCTTGAGACATCATGGCCGGCCGCCAAGCGGCTTGAGAATCCAACACACTGGCCATCGCTGAAGACGCTTGATCGGGCGGTGGCGGCGCTCGGCAAAAGGCTTGTGTTGACGGTGGAGTGATGGAAACTCATCGGGAAGTTGAGTTGCACCCGCAGCCATGAAGCAGGAGATCTACCGCAACTACCCCCGGGGAAGGCTGCGGTGATGCATACTTCGCCACCCAAAAGTCCGAATTCAGGCCTCATTTCCTGGCATGCTGTCGCTCAGCGTCGCCAGCAACCGCTGCCGACCCGACAACACATGCCGCTCAGCCACCGTCTTGGCCTTGGCCTGCGCGCCTTTCGCAATGGCCTCATAGATGGCGCGGTGCTCAATGTTGGATCGCCGCATGTTGCCCGGCGCGTTGAAGTATTTGCGCCGGTACAAGTGCAGCTCTTTCACGTAATCATCGTAGGCTTCGTTCGCCCGCTGGTTGTTCGACAACCTGAGGATAAGCGCGTGAAACTGCAGGTTCAGGTCGTAATACACATTGCCTTCTTCGGCATCACACGCGGCATCCATTTGCGCCAGCAGCCGCTCGAAGGTCTGCTTGTGTTCCTCGTTAATGTGCTCGGTGGCGCGCCCGGCTGCAAAGCCAAACACCAGCGCACGCAGCTCGTAAATCTCCAGCATTTCCCGCACCGAGATCTGGCGCACAAAAACGCCCCGGTTGGGCACCGCCGTGACCAGCCCCATGCCGGTCAGGATGCGGATGGCTTCACGGATAGGTCCACGGCTGGTGCCCATGCGCAAGGCCAGCGCCGCTTCGTTCAGGCGGTCGCCGGGCTTGTGTTCACCCGCATAAATCAGGCGCTTGAGCTCCTCGGCGATACCCAGCGACAGGCCTTGATCTGATTTTTCCTTCAATAGTGTCATGGGAGCGACATGTGTTTTAGCGTGGTGGGCACCGTGTTGAAAGCGCTTGTTGATGGTATCACTCAGGCTTGTTAACCACGCTTAATCATCGCAAAAATAGCTCAAAAGTGTTTCCTATAAAGCAATAAGTGTTAACACTTTGGGGTAATATGGCAAACACTTCAACAGTGCTCACCGCGCCCACTTCAGAAAAAACCGTC